>NZ_JBQTIN010000114.1:0-25970 GCF_052388015.1 Sphingosinicella sp. | reverse complement strand
CGGCTTGTCGCGCCGCGCGACGGGTGGCCCAATCCGGGCGCCGGGCCGGCGGCATCGGGGGCGGATATCGTGCTGGAACGGGCCCGGGTGTTCGAAAGCGTGGCCGAAGCGGTGGCGGATTGTCCGTTCGTCTATGCGACGACGGTGCGGAAGCGCGGGCTGGTCGTGCCGATCGTCTCGCCCGAGGAGGCGGCGCGGGAGATCCATGCGAACCATGGCCCGTCCGCGATCCTGTTCGGGGCGGAGCGATCAGGGCTGGAGACGGACGAGGTCGCGATCGCCGGCAAGATCGTCACCGTGCCGGTCAATCCCGAGTTCCGCTCATTGAATCTCGCCCAGGCGGTGATGCTGCTCGCCTATGAATGGTCGAAGCATGAGACGCTTGCCGTTCCCACGCTCGGCGACGAAGCGGAGCCTCGCGCCGGGCACGGGCATCTCGAAGGGCTGGTCCAGCAGGTCTATGCGGCGCTGGAGGCGGCCGACTATTTTCATCCGCCGGACCGCACCCCGGCGACCAGGAACACGATCCGCACCATCCTCACGAAGGCAGGCTGGTCGGTGCGCGAGGTGCAGGCGATGCGCGGCATGATCCGCGCGCTTGCCGAAGGTCGGCGACCGGGCTCAAAGACCCGCGGCGGTTGACTTTTCCGCTCCACGCCGTCAGACGCCCGCCTTCGCAATTGGCCCCGCACCCCTGGTGAAGCGGTGGCCGCGCCGGGCAGCATGGTCCGGCGGTGCGGTTCCAGGGAACCTGACAGAAGCAAATTGGAGTATCATCATGTCGAAGCGCTCAAGCGCCAAGTACAAGCTCGACCGCCGGATGGGCGAAAACGTCTTCGGACGCCCCAAGAGCCCGGTCAACAAGCGCGAATATGGCCCCGGCCAGCATGGTCAGCGCCGCAAGGGCAAGATGTCGGATTTCGGCATCCAGCTGCGCGCCAAGCAGAAGCTGAAGGGCTATTACGGCGACGTCACCGAAAAGCAATTCAAGCGCGCCTACACCGACGCCGCCAAGATGAAGGGCGACACCGGCCAGAATCTGATCGGCCTGCTCGAGCGTCGGCTGGACATGGTCGTCTATCGCGCCAAGTTCGCGCCGACGATCTGGGCCGCGCGCCAGCTGGTCAGCCACGGCCACATCCGGGTCAACGGGGTGAAGTGCAACATCGCCTCGCGCCGGGTCGATGTCGGCGACGAGATCACGTTGGGCTCCAAGGCGCAGGAGATGGCGCTGGTGATGGAGGCGCAGAGCCTCGCCGAGCGCGACATCCCCGAATATGTCGCGCCCGACGGCGCCGCCAAGGTGACCTACACCCGCGTGCCGACGCTGGACGAGGTGCCCTATCCGGTCCGCATGGAGCCGAACCTGGTCGTCGAGTTCTACTCGCGCTGATCCGGGCTTCCGGTTGAACGAAAGTGCGGCCCTTCGCGGCCGCCCTTTTCTTATGGCTGGATGCCGAGCGCCTGGCGAATGAAGGCGTCGCTTCGCTGCAGCAGCTGGGCGCGGGCGCTACTGTCCATCAAGTAATGATCGAGCGCGGGAAACTCGACCAACTCGACCGTCCGACCGGCATCGCGCAGCCGATCGCGCATTGCACGCGATTGCTGGATGCGGACGTTGAGATCGAGCGTGCCGTGGAACAACAGCACAGGCACGTTGATGTGGCTCGCCTGACGAGCCGGCGATCCTTCGACGATGTGTGGACCTGCCCCGAAGAAGTCGCGGACGTTCGCGCTGCTCCATGACCAGCGATATTCGTCACGCGCTTGAGCAAGATCCGTCACCGGAGCGATAGCGACAATGGCGTGGAACAGGCCCGGCTCGACGACGCCGGATTGCAATGCCGCATAGCCGCCATAGGACCAGCCGAAGACCGCCAGCCGCTGCGGATCGGCGATCCCTTCTCTCACAAGCCAGCGAGCGGCGTCGTTGATGTCCCCTACCGCCGTTCGCCATGACTGGAAGCCGTTCGTCTGGAACCACTGATAGCCGTAGCCCGAGGAGCCGCGGAAATTGGGTTGCAGGACCACAAAGCCGCGCGCCGCGAAATATTGCGCCAGCCAGTCGAAGCCCCAGACATCGCGTGCGCTCGGTCCGCCATGCGGCATCACGATCGCGGGAAGTCCGCGTTCGGGGCGTCCAGTCGGCAGCGTCAGATAGCCCGGCACCTCGGTGCCGTCTGCGGCCCTGTAGGTGATCGCGCGGACGTTCGCGAGCCGCACGTCGTCAAGCTCGGGGCGGCCGCGCATCAACCGCGTGAGGCTCCGCGTGGCTCGGTCGAGGACATAATAAGTCCCCGGATCAACGTCGCTGCCTGCGCGGATCAACAGCCGGGCTTCGTCATCCGATGCGCCGATGAAATCGATGAGCGGCGTCCCCGGCAATGCGCGGGAAAGCTGTTGAGCAGTGCGGCTTAGGCTCTCGTCGAAATATGTCGCTTGGCGGCGCTCGGTCGCGTAGGTGACCCCGATCACGCGGCCTCGACGGCCGAGGCGGATGACGTCCTCAATGTCCACCCGCGGGTTTTCGGCGGTAAGATCGCGCCGCTGGCTGCCGTCCAACGCCATCCGATAAACTGTCCGACGTCCATCGGAATTTTGCTCCATTACATAGACTTGGTCGCCATCGACCGACAAAGGCCACGGCCCGCGGTCACTCAGCTGGTTATATTCTCCCAGCGGCACCCAAGCGTCGGACTGGGCGGTGCGGTAATAGCTTCGGACGATGCGCCCGGCGCGATCCGTTCCGCGCACCTCCTGCACGCGCATGATGCGGATGCGACCGTGTCCGTCGGCAAGAAAATCGATCGGGGTCGTGCTCGCACTGTCAACATAAGTCTGCCGTCCGCTGCGCGTGTCGACGCGAGATACGAAGGGGTAACCACGGCGCCCGCTAAGTAGCAAAAGAACCTCGTCCTCACGATCCGGCAGCCAATCAACCACCCGATCGCTCCAGAGGCCCAGCGACGCGAGCGACCGCACGTTCGAACCGTCTACGTCGAAGGCGACGAGCCGGATGCCGCTCGCCACCATGCCCGCGCCACCGGCGAGACTATGGAGACTGCACAGCAGACGTCGATTCGAAACCCAGTCGCAGCGTCTGATCCGTTCGCCGTCGCTTTCGGTGCTCGTCACGGCACGCGGCTGGTTCTGGCCGATCTCCAGAACCATAACGCGCGACCCTCGGCCGTCTCGTGGAATGCCGTAAGCGACGCGTTGGCCGTCCGGCGACAAGGCGATGAATTCGACATTCTCGCGCGCGCCGAACGCGACTGCGGGATCGACCTGGCCGTGAGCTGGAAAAGCGGCGAGCGCGAGCAATGCAGCGGCGAAGCGCTTCACGATTAATCCCCCCGGTTTCAACGTCTTGGCGGTGCTGTTCATGCCAGCCTGAGGGTCCGCGCGCAAGGTTGCGCGGCAGCGGGCTTGGTGCCAGAAGCGCCACCGGTGGGCGGCCCGGAGACTGACGATGCGTGCGATCCTGATTGCTTTTCTGACCCTGTTCGCCACCGCCAGCGCGACAGCGCAGCAGCGCGCCGCGCAGCCTCAGATTTCGCTGGACACGGTGCAGCGCGTCACGCGCGAGCTTTCCTCAGATGCATTCGAAGGCCGCGCGCCCGGTACGCCGGGCGAAACCCGGACGGTCGAGGCGATCGCACGCGAATTTCAGCGGGCAGGGCTGCGGCCGGGCAACAATGGCGCCTGGTATCAGGACGTGCCGCTGGTCGAGATCACCCTCCAGGGCAATCCACAGCTTCAGGTCACGGGCGGCCGCGGCGCGCCGATCACCCTCAACTATCGCACCGATTTCGTCGCCGCCTCCTATCGAGCGCAACCACGGATCGACGTCCGTGACTCCGAGGTCGTCTTCGTCGGCTACGGCATCAACGCGCCGGAGCGCGGCTGGAACGATTATGCCGGGCTCGACGTGCGCGGCCGCACCGTGATCATCCTGGTCAACGACGCCGACTGGAACGCGGCCGGGATGGAGGGAATCTTCGGCGGCCGGGCGATGACCTATTATGGCCGCTGGACCTACAAGTTCGAGGAAGCGGCGCGGCAGGGCGCCGCGGCGGCCATGATCGTCCACGACACGGCCCCGGCCTCTTATGGCTGGAACGTCGTCGAGAACAGCTGGACCGGGCCGCAGCTCTACATGCGATCGGCCGATAACGGCGCGAACCAGACCGCGGCGAACGGCTGGCTGACCAACGAAGCGGCGCGACGGCTGCTGGCGGCGGCGGGACAGGACCTCGACGCGCTGACCCGGGCGGCGCAGCAGCGCGGCTTCCGGCCCGTGCCGCTCGGCCTGCGCGTCAGCCTCGGCTTCGACAATGCGCTGCGCGAGGCGATGTCGCGAAACGTGATCGGTATCCTTCCGGGCACGACGCGGGCGAACGAATATGTGCTCAACACCGCGCATTGGGACCATCTTGGAATCTGCCGCGAGACCGGCGAGGACCGCATCTGCAACGGGGCGGTGGACAATGCGAGCGGCACGGCCGCGCTGGTGGCGCTGGCCGAGGCGCAGGCTCGGGCCGGGCGGACGGCGCGCAGCCAGATCTTCCTGGCGGTGACGGCGGAGGAATCCGGGCTGCTGGGCTCGGCTTATTATGCCGCCAATCCGATCTATCCGCTCGCCCGGACCGCCGGCGGGCTCAACATCGACAGCCTGACGATGCACGGCGACGCGCGCGATTTCTACGCGGTGGGCGCGGGCAAGTCGGAGCTCGACGCCTGGCTGGGTCGCGCGGTGCAGGCGGAAGGGCTGACGCTGAGCCCGTCCGAGCCTTCGCCCGAGGCCGGCTATTATTTCCGTTCCGACCAGTTCAGCCTCGCCAAGCTGGGCGTGCCGATGATCTATGCCAAGCTCGGCGACGACCTCGTCAATGGCGGACGGACGGCGGGCCGCGCCTGGGCCCAGACCTATCGCGCCAACCGCTATCACGGCCCCGACGACGAATATGACGAGAATTGGGACTGGTCGGGCGCGATGCGCGAATTGCGCATCTTCTACCGGATCGGGCGCGAGCTGGCCGAGAGCAATGAATGGCCGAACTGGAACCAGGGCGACGAGTTCCGCGCCATCCGCGACCGGACCGCCGACCAAAGGCGATGATCTTCCGCCAGCCGGCCGAATGGGCGCCGCACGAAGCGGTCTGGATCGGCTTTCCGAGCCATGCCGACCTCTGGGAGGATGATCTCGAGCCGGCGCGGGCGGAGGTCGCGGCCTTCGCGCGGATCGTCCATGCCGGTGGCAAGGGCGAAGAGGTGCGGCTGGTCGCGGCCGATCCGGATTCGGTCGAGGCGGCGAAGGCGCTGGCGCCGTTCGCGACCGTGATCCAGGAACCGTTCGGCGACATCTGGCTGCGCGACACCGGGCCCATCATCCTGACCGGCGCGGGTGATCGGCGGGCCGCACGATTCCGCTTCAACGGCTGGGGCGGCAAATATGAGCTGGAGGGCGACGACACGATCGGCCTGAGGCTTGCCGAGACGATCGATCTCGATGCCGCGGCGTATGATTGGGTGCTGGAGGGCGGCGCGATCGACGTCGACGGCACCGGCCTCGCCCTCGCCACCGAGCAATGCCTGCTCAATCCCAATCGCAATCCGGCGATGAGCAAGGCGGATGTCGAAGCGCGACTGCGTGCGGAATTGGGGATTGATCGCGTGCTCTGGCTCGGCGACGGCCTGCTCAACGACCATACCGACGGCCATGTCGACAATTTGGCGCGCTTCGTCGCCGAAGGCGTGCTGGCGATCCCGACGCCAACGAACGATGATCCGAATGCAGCGGTTTATGAAGACGCCCGGGCGCGGGCGGAGACGTTCGGGCTTGAGGCGACGCCCCTGCCCTCGCCCGGCCGCATCGAGCGCGACGGCGAGATCATCCCCGCCTCCTACATGAACTTCTATATCGGCAACGCCGCCGTCGCGGTGCCGATCTACGGCGCGGCGAACGACGACGCGGCGGTGGCGGCCATTGCGAAGCTGTTCCCCGGTCGCCATGTCGAAGGCTACCGCGCCGACCATATCCTGACCGGCGGCGGCAGCTTCCATTGCATCAGCCAGCAGGTGCCGAGATGACCAAGCTCAATGTCGCCGCGCTCCAGCTCGCCTTCACCGACGACGTCGACGCGAACATCCGCAATGTCTCCGAGCTGGTGCGCGAGGCCGCCGGCAAGGGCGCGAAGGTGGTGTTGCCGCCGGAGCTGTTCGAAGGTCTCTATTTCTGCCGGACGCAGGACGAGGCGCTGTTCGCCAACGCCAAGCCGGCGGCCGAGCATCCGGCGGTCAAGGCGATGCAGGCGCTCGCCGCGGAGCTTTCGATCACCATTCCATGCAGCTTTTTCGAGGCGGACGGGCCGCACCATTACAACAGCCTGGCGATGATCGACGATCATGGCGCGATCCTGGGCGTCTATCGCAAGAGCCACATCCCGGACGGGCCGGGCTATCAGGAGAAATTCTATTTCCGCCCCGGCAATACGGGCTTCAAGGTCTGGCCGACCAAGCCCGCGACGCTGGGCGTCGGTATCTGCTGGGACCAATGGTATCCGGAGACGGCGCGCTCATTGATGCTGATGGGCGCGGATATTCTCTTCTACCCGACCGCGATCGGCGATGAGCCGCACGATTCCGGCCTCGACACGTCGCGGCTTTGGCGGCGGGCGATGATCGGCCATGCGGTGTCGAACGTCGTGCCGGTCGTGGCGGCCAACCGGATCGGTACGGAATGCGGCCAGACCTTCTACGGCCACAGCTTCATCTGCGACGAGCGCGGCGACATCCAGGCCGAGCTCGGCGCGGCCGAAACAGGCGTGATCACCGCGACGATCGATCTTGAGGCGGCGAAGCGACACCGGGCGGCATTCGGTTTCTTCAGGGACCGGCGACCCGACCTTTACGGGCGGCTGACCGACGACATCTAAGGCAGCGATCCGATCCTTAATTGCCAGCGGCCGATCCGTTCGGTGACCAGCAGACCGGAGCGGGTCCAGGGATCGCCCGCCAGCCAGGCCTCGACCGCTTCCGGGCTCTCGGCGCGCACGACGATCAAGGCGCCTTTGTCGTCGACGGGTCCGGCGAGGCGTACCCTGCCGTCCTCGACTCCCGCCATCATGAAGGCGGCGTGGCCCGCCCAGTCTTCCTGCGCCTCCAACGGCTGGCCGTCCAGCCAGCCGCCGCTCCGCCGCCGCCAGATCGCATAAAGCTCCATCTTCAACTCCTCAGCTCAATCGCGCGCGCGAAGACCGCTTCGAACATCTCCGCCGTGAGGCGGCCGGTATTCTGGTTGTAGCGCGAGCAATGATAGCTATCGATCAGGGTGCGGCCATCCGGCAGGCTATGCTCGGCGAGGTGGACAAAGGCGTGATCGGCGAGCCTCCCGCCCGCGACGCGGACGGCATTGTCGTGGGCGATGCGACCGAGAGCGACCAGCACGCGGACGTTTGGCAACCGCATTAAGGCCGCCTCAAGATACCGACGGCAGCTCGCGACCTCGGCCGGCAGCGGCTTGTTCCGGGGCGGCAGGCATTTGACCGAATTGAGGATGATGCAGCCGTTGAGGCGCAGGCCATCGTCGGGGCGTTCCTCGTAGCAGCCTTCGGCGAGATCCGACTGCAGCAGCGTCGCGAAGAGCAGATGGCCGGCATGATCGCCGGTGAACGGCCGGCCGGTGCGGTTCGCGCCCCACAGGCCGGGCGCGAGGCCGACGATGGCGAGCCAGGCGCCCGGATCGCCGAACGCCGGCACCGGCGCGTTCCACCAATCGGGATGACGATCGCGCAGCTCTTCCCTGAGCGCGACGAGCCGCGGACAGAGCGGGCAATCGCGCGGCGCTTCGGCGTCTGGGAGCGGCGACAGGTCGGCGGGAATGAGCTTGATCACCTTCTTCCTACCGGCTTGGCTGAGCTTGTCGAAGTCCACTCCTTCTCTTACGCCGCCGAAAGGTAAGGAAGGCCCTTCGACAAGCTCAGGGAAGCCGGATTGAGTGAATATGCGATCGCGCTCGGCTCGAACCGGCGTAGCCGGCACGGATCGCCGGCGGCGACGTTGCGGACGGCGCTGGCGGCGCTGACGCCAGTCCGCGCGTCGGCGATCCGCGCCACGCCGGCGCTCGGCCCGGCGGGACGGTCCTTCGCCAATGCGGTCGCGATCGTCGAAAGCCAGCTGGAACCGGACGAGATGCTCGCCGAGCTGAAGGCGCTGGAGCGTGCCTTCGGCCGCCGCGGCGGGCGGCGCTGGGGGCCGCGGGTGCTCGATCTCGACATCATCCTCTGGTCGGGCGGCGCCTGGGGCGGTCCGGGGCCGACCATTCCGCACCCGGCCTTCCGCGAGCGCCGCTTCGTGCTCCAGCCTTTGGCGGAGGTCGCGCCGGACTGGCGCGATCCCATGACGGGCGCAACCGTCCGCCAACTCCTCGCCCGGTTGACCGCGCCCTGGCCCGGACATAGGTCGAACCCGTGAGGGCCCTTAGCTCAGTCGGTAGAGCAACTGGCTTTTAATGCGGCGCGCTACGATTCTAACTTGTTGTGCAGAATCGGTTATTTCTGCGCGAACGCGGTTCTGTGTGGGGAAAATGCGGGGAAAATTTGACTCCGCAGCCGGTCTCTACTGCCCAACGGACTGAGCAATGTCCGCATCAGTTGCGCGGTTCAGAAAATGTCTCGGCTTTTGTGCGGCTTATATGAGTCAAAATGACTCCGCGCTGGTGGAAGCTGGGGATTTTCGTCGCCGCCTTGTGCAAACCCCCGATGCGCGTCTATCTCGCCGGTCGTGGGCCGGTAGCTCAGTCGGTAGAGCAGGTGACTTTTAATCACCAGGTCACAGGTTCGATCCCTGTCCGGCTCACCAAAGCAACGGGGGGAATGTGGCGGACAAACCCAGCACTTATACGCGCACGGAATCCGGTAGCTTCATGCCGGTGGATGCCGAGCATCCCATAGCCAGCGAAGTGAAGGTTGGAAGCGTCTATCTCCGGTATGAGGTGCGCCAGTGGTCCATCGTCTCATCCCTATCGGTGATCCCCGATAAGGCACCGGCTCGCGAACAGTTCGATCTTCACGATGCCCGCCCGCCCCGCACGGAACTTCGACTAAAATTGGACAACGAAAGCGACCGACTTCGCTCAATCCGCGAAGAAGGCACCGCCTCATTGAGGGGAGCGTTCCCCTTCATGATCTGCGGCAATAACAGCGGCGCGGTGGAAGGATTCTTGCGCCACGCGCCGGCCTGGTCGTCCGCCGATGATAGGGAAGATCACCCCGAGGCTATCCATGGCGGCGCGAGCATTCCGCAAGATCAGTTTGACTGGATACTGGCCGAGCTGGCCAAGCCGGATGCACGGCTTCACCTGAATTTGATCGCGCCGCTTTTCAAAGAGGCAATCGCACATTCGTTCGATGTGCCGGGAATGTATCAAGAAATTTACATACCCTATGATGAGGGTGTTCACCTGAAGAGCCTCACCCTGACCGTGGTTCACGGCACCGAAGTGCTGCCCGCCCCCGAGATGGACGAAGACGCATATCTTGATGATCCCGAGCCAAAGGAGCCTCTGCTGCGGCAAGCATCCATGCCAGCGCCTGATCCCCGCCTGACCTGGATCGTCATCCTTTTGGTCGCCCTGATCGCAGCGGTGCTGTTTCGGCGATGAATGTGGGGATAGTGTGGGGTTTTCCTGGCCGCCACGTCCCAAAACGGCTCTCCAGACCCTCTGGCTGGTAGTCTAACTCTATGAAACAATGGTATTCTGCGGATTCCTGATAACCGCGCATCGGCCTTTTAATCAGTAGGTCGCTGGTTCGATCCCAGCAGGGCTCACCATTCCTCGTCAGGCCCGTGTCAGCCGGTACATCCGGTAATCGCCATATTTCTTGGCGAGCGGAATGCGGCCGACATAACGGCAGGCGAAGGCGCCGCCGGCCTCCAGCGCGAGGATGGCGGCGAAGGGCTCGGTGACGAAGACCGCGCCGGGCGGCGTCACAGGCTCGATCCGCGCCGCCTTCGACACCTCGGTGCCGTAATAGGTGATCCGGTCGGTGATATGATCGATGGTGCGGTAGGCCGGGCCATAGTGAACGCCGATCCGCATTCCGCCCTCGCCGTCCAGCCCCAGCGTGGCATAATCGTAGGTGGCGAGCGCGTCCTGAAGGTCGAGGGCGACCGCCGCTGCCGCCGGCGCCTCCGGCATCACCGCATAGAGCGCGTCGCCCCAGGAGTTGCGGCAGGCCACCTCGCTTTGGTGGGCATCGAGCACCTCCGCGACGCGGCGCATCACGCCGTCCCAGAAAGCGGGGAGCGCGGTTTCGGCGAGGGTCGAGAAGCCGGCGAAATCGGTGAACAGGATTGCCGCCAGGCCGCGTTCGTAAGGGCTGAGGATGCGTGGTTCGGGGCGTTCGATCCGGCGATCGACGCCGGCCGAGTCGATGACGATGGTGCGCCCTTCCTGCTCGCGCCAAGCCTCGACGTCGGCGCCGGTGCCGGCCGGGCCGTTCGCAGCGACCCCGTCCCAGATCGCGATCTGGACCGGCTCGGCGAGCAGATGGTGGGCGCGCAGCCGGGCGAGGCCCATCGCCATCCGGCTGGCATAGCCATATTGGGCCGGGTCGCCGAAATAGGCGATGTCGCTGGCGAAGGTGACGCTGGTCGCCCGATCGCGGCATTCCCGATAGCGCGCCAGCCAGCCCTCCCCACCCGGCTCGACCGACTGGGCGATGAAATCCTCCTCGGCGAAGGGCAGGACGACGTGCAGCTCCAGCCCGCGCGCCAGCGCCGCCTCGGCGAACAATATGTCGGCACCGGCGGCGAGCGCGCCATAGACGAAGCCGACCTGCTCTTCGTGCAGAACGCGGGCGATCTCCGCCTCCAGCGCGCTTTCCGCCTCCGGATCGGCGTGGAAGATGTGGCCGCAGACGAACGCGATGCGCGGTGGCGCGAGCGGCGCGAGCATATCGTGGATCGCATCCTCGCCGAGGCCGCGGTGGCTCGCGATCATCGCCAGCTGCCGCAAGGTCGAGGAACGGGCGCCGAAATCCTTGCAGTCGCGGACCGGTTCCTCGCGCAGCTGCGCCGTCATCTCCGTTTCCCGCTCGAGGATCAGCAGCGCTTCGGCCCGCGTGACCGCGCTGTAATAATCCGCGGCGGCCGCCACCGCCGAATCTTGCAGCAAGGCGGTGGCGAGATCGTGGGTGCACTCCTCGCGCCCGGCTAGCAGCGCAAGTGTTGCCGCGTTGATGCCGGGAAAGGCGTCGCCGCTCGCCAGATAGATGGCGTGATAGGCTTCGAATGCCGCCTCCAGCGCGCCCGTTCGCGCCTCGCCTTCCTTCAGCGACAGCGCGCGGTCCTTGAGCAGCCGAGCGCCGATCGCGCGCTCGTGCGGGTCGGCGGACTGGTCGAGGCCATAGGCACCGAACAGGCCCATTGCCCGCTCGGTGTCGCCCATCCGCGCCAGAGCGAGGATCTGCAGGTGACGGATCTCGCTCGATTCGTCGCCCGCCTGGATCGCGGCGACGCTGGCGTCATAGGCGCCGATCAGGTCGCCGCGCGACAAGGCGTCCCTGGCTGAGGCGGCGGCGTCCATCGCCTTTCTATGCGGCCTCACGCCAGGCGAGACAATCGGCGACAAAAAGCGACAAGCGCCGACTGGCGCGTTCGCACGCCCCGCGCATAGAAAGCGGGCGATGGACGATCCTCATATCCTTCTGGTCGACGATCAGCGCGACATCCGCGACCCGCTCGCGGCCTACCTCACCCGCAACGGGCTGCGCGTGACCAAGGCGGAGAACGCCGCCGTCGCGCGGCAGGCGCTCGCCGCTTATGCGATCGACCTGGTCCTGCTCGACATCATGATGCCGGGCGAGGACGGGCTGTCGCTGATCGGCCATATCCGTGCGACCGGACCGACGCCGGTGATCATGCTCACCGCCCGCGCCGAAGAGACCGACCGCGTCGTCGGACTGGAACTCGGTGCCGACGATTATGTCACCAAGCCTTTCAGCCCACGCGAGCTGCTCGCACGGATCAAGGCGGTCCTGCGCCGTGGCGGCGACCGCGAGACGCGGCTGCGGCCGCCGGGCGACGAGGCTTTCGCCTTCGGCCCCTGGCTGCTCAAGACCGGCGAGCGCGAGCTGCATGACGAAAGCGGCGTCGCGATCCCGCTTTCGACGGGGGAGTATAATCTGCTTTACGCGCTGGTCACCCATCCCCGCCGCGTGCTGAGTCGCGACCAGTTGCTCGATCTGAGCCAGGGGCGCGAGCTGGCGGCGTTCGAGCGCAGCGTCGACAATCATATCAGCCGCCTCAGGAAGAAGATCGAGGCGAACCCGGCCGATCCGAAGCTGATCAAGACGGTCTGGGGCGGCGGCTATATGCTCGCGGCGGAGGTGAGGCGACTGTGAGGGAGCGCCTCCGCCGCCTGCTGCCGAAAAGCCTGATCGGCCAGATCGCACTGGTGATGGCCGGGGCTTTGCTCGTCGCCCAGGCGATCAACTTCACCCTGATCTTCACCGAGCGGCAGCGGCTGACCCGCGCCCAGCTGGAAGGGCCGCCGGTCGCGCGCTTCGTGCTGATCGCCCAGCGGCTGGCCGAGGCGCAGCCCGCCGAGCGCGCCGATCTGCTGCCCCGGCGGGGACGGCGCGGCCGGTTCACCATCGACCGCGAAAGCCCCGTCCCGGCCGGCGGCGACGAGGCCTTGCTCGACCGGCTGCGCGAGGCGGCGCTGGCCAACGGGCTGACGATGCGCGATGCGCGCGCCGCCATTGTCGAGGATGTCCCGGCCGGGCCGGCGGACTTGCGGGCGCGCCTTCCCGCCGAGGAGCTTGAGCGGCTGGACAGCCGGCGGCGGCGGCTGCGCACCCTGGTCCTTTCCATCCAGTTCGCCGACGGAACCCGGCTGACCGGCCGGATGATCGCGCCGCGGCCCAATCCCTGGGCGATCGCCCGGCCGCTCGTTGCCACCTTGCTCACTTATCTCATCGTGCTGGCGGCGATGATCTGGGTGACGCGGCGGCTGGCGCGGCCGTTGCGCGAGCTGGCCGCCGCGGCGGGACGATTTCACGGCCGCGGCGAGGCGCCGCGGGTCGAGCCGGGCGGGCCGGCCGACGTCAACCGCGCGATCCTCGCCTTCAATGCGATGAGCGCGCGAGCCGGCGCGATGCTGGACGAGAAGGACCGGATGCTGGGCGCGATCGGCCACGATCTGCGCACGCCGCTCGCCTCGCTGCGCATCCGGGCCGAGAGCGTCGAGCCGGCGGAGGACCGCGCCGCGATGATCGCGACGATCGAGGAAATGGCGGCGATGCTGGACGACACGCTCGCCCTCGCCCGCTCCGGCCGCGCCGTCGAGGAGGTGCGCGCCGTGGACCTCGCCGCGCTCGCCGACACGGTGGTCGAAGAATATCGCGCGCTGGGCAAGGATGTCAGCCTGGTCGAGGGCGCGAGCGGATCGGCGCGGGTGCAGCCCCGCCTGCTGCGCCGCGCCGTGCGCAACCTCGTCGCCAATGCCGTGGCCTATGCCGGCGCGACCCGGGTCGCGGTTCGCGCGGACGGCGAAGACCGGCTGATCGAAGTGATCGATTCGGGACCGGGCATCGCCGAGACGGAGCTCGGCAAGGTGCTGGAGCCCTTCTACCGGGTCGAGCCGTCGCGCAGCCGGGAGACCGGCGGGTCCGGTCTCGGCCTCACCCTCGCCCGCGCGGCGGCGCAGGCGCATGGCGGCGAACTGGAGCTGGAGAACCGGCCGGAAGGCGGACTGATCGCGCGGCTCAGAATCCCGGCCGACGGGACCGGTTCCGGCGCCTAGCCTAGCCTCAGGCCGAATCTCCGACGGGCGCGAAGCTCTTCACCCTGCGCTTGCCGCACCACAATTCGAGCGGCTGTGCGCCGATATGCCCCTCGGCCTGGCGCGCCGCATCAACGTCGTCGGCCGCCTCGATTTCCTCGAAGCCGACGAAGCGGCCTTCCGATCCGCTCAGAATGTAGAGCCTGTAATAGGCCAGGTCACGTCCCCCGCACCGACCCCCGATTCGGCATGACGATCATGTCATGATCAGACCAGAAATGGCTTAATAAAGATCAAGCTCGTCGGCCGGGCAATCACGGCCAAGAAAAAGGAGCGGCTCGAGCGAGCCGCCCTTCAAGGCCGTTGTCGCGCTTCGCCTCAGGATTCCTCGCGCCGCATCCGCATCCGTTCGCGCCGGGCGTCGCGCGCCTGACGCCGTTCCTCCATGGTCAGCGTGCCGTCGCGATTGGCGTCCATCCGGTCGAACCGGGCCAGCGCGCGCTCGCGCATTTCCTCGCGGGTGACCTCACGCGCGCCCATGCCGCGCGGGCCGCGCATGCCGGGGCCGCGTTCCCGATAGCCGCCCGGGCCTTCGGCGCCGGGGCCGCCGGGCCCGCCCGGCCCCGCCATCCGCATGCCGCGCCGGCCGCGCTGCATCCGGCCTTCGCGCATCTCCTCGCGGCTGATCGAGCCGTCGCGGTTGGCGTCGATCCGATCGAACATCCGGTCCGCCATTTCGGCGCGGCGGCGCTCGCGGGCGGCGCGGCGCTCGTCCGGCGTCACCCGGCCGTCGCGATTGGCGTCCATCTGGGTGAAGCGCTCGTCGACCCGGGTGATGACCTCCTGGCGGGTGACGTCACGGCCGGCGCGCGGCCCTTCCGGCGTGCCCGGCTGTGCGATGGCGATTCCCGCAGCCGCGGCGATGACTGCGATCCCGGCGCCGCCGGCAATGAAAATAGTCCTGCTCATGGAATCCTCTCCCGATACTCCAAGCAGACCCTAGCATGCGCCCTGTCGCGCCAGTGTGTCGAGAGCGGACAAAAGTGTCGCAAATTGTCGTTCAGCCGTGCCGCAAAGGCGATGATCTAACATTCCACGCTTGTTATATCATCACATTATGGTAGCGGAGCGGCGATCCGACCCCGAGGTGACCCTTGCTGCGACGACTTCTGACGACGAGCGCGCTCGCCGCGCTGCTTCCCATTCCCGCCCTCGCCCAGCCGCAGCCGGCGCCGCCGCGCGACGCGCGGCACGGCGGCGACCCGCATGCCGGTGCGGAGCAGGAGATCGTCGTCACCGGCTTCGCGCGCAGCCGGGCGGACATCCTCTCGGGCGTTTCGGTGGTGAGCGGCGAGGAGCTGACCCGCGAGCTTCGGCCGAACATCGGCGACACGCTGGCCCGCCAGGCCGGCGTCTCCGCCACCTCCTTCGGCCCCAGCGCCTCACGTCCGGTGCTGCGCGGCTTCCAGGGCGACCGGATCCGCGTCCTCACCGACGGCATCGGCAGCTTCGACGCCTCGGCGACCAGCGTCGACCATGCGGTGGCGATCAATCCGCTGACCGCGGAGCGAATCGAGGTGCTGCGCGGCCCGACGGTGCTCCTGTTCGGCTCATCGGCGATCGGCGGCGTCGTCAATGTGATCGATGCGCGCATCCCGCGCCGCGTGCCGGAGGAGCCGATCCATTTCGAGGGCCTGGCGACCTATGGCAGCGCCGCGAGCGAGCGCTCCGCCAATGCCGGCGTCGACGTCCCACTGGGCGGCGGTTTCGTTTTTCATCTCGACGGCAATTACAGCCGCACGTCGGACCTGCGGGTCGGCGGCTTCGTGCTGACGCCAGCCTTGCGCGCCCAGGCGGCGGCGAGCCCGGACCCGGACATCCAGGCGCTCGCCGACCTGCGCGACCGGCTGCCGAACAGCGCGTCCGAGGCGTCGGAGATCGCCGGCGGCCTCGCCTGGATCGACGGCCAGAACAATGTCGGGCTTTCAGTCAGCCGCTACGACAATCGCTACGGCATCCCGATCCGCTACTCGCTCGATCCCGCGATCGAGGCGGAGGCGCCGACTCTGGATATCCGCCAGACCCGGATCGACGGCCGGGCCGAGATCGACGCCGGCGACGGTTTCATCGATCTCGTCCGCTTCCGCGGCGGTTATGCCGACTATCGCCATTTCGAGATCGAGGACACCGGCGACATCGCGACCACCTTCCTGACCGAAGGTTTCGAAGGCCGGCTGGAAGCGGTGCAATCCAACCGCAACGGCTGGGGCGGCGGCTTCGGCGTCCAATATTTCCATCGCGACTTCAGCGTCGACGGCGACGAGAAATTCCTCCCGGCGAACCGGACATCGCAAGTCGGCCTGTTCGCGCTGCAGACGTTCGATCTTGGCGCTTTCCGCGCCGAGGCCGGGGCACGTTACGAACACACCAGCCAGCGGGCCGATGCCGATGTCGATCTCGGCAATCCCGATCTGTCGCGTTCGTTCAATACGATTTCCGGCTCGATCGGCGGCAGCGTTCAGATCGCGCCGGGCATCCGCTTCGGCATCAACGCCTCGCACGCGCAGCGCGCGCCTTCGTCCGAGGAATTGTTCGCCAACGGGCCGCACGCCGGCACGCAGGCGTTCGAGATCGGCAATCCGGATTTTGCCAAGGAGCGCAGCTGGGGCCTGGAGGGGACGCTGCGCGCGTCGGGCAACGGCTATAGCCTCGCCGCCTCCGTCTTCGGTACCTGGTTCGACAATTACATCTACCAGCAGCCGACCGGCGCGATCATCGATGATCTTCCGGTCTTTCAGTATCTCCAGGCCGACGCGCGTTATTTCGGCGTCGAACTCGAAGGATCGGTGCGGCTGGCGCGGATCGGCGGCGCGACGATCAACCTGGACGGTGTCGCGGATTATGTCCGCGCAACGATCGACGGTGTCGGCCCGGCGCCACTCATTCCGCCCTTCCGGGCGCTCGTCGGCCTCGAGGCGCAGTCGCGGCTGATCGATGGCCGGATCGAGGTCGAACACGTAACTTCGCAGGACCGGGTCGCGGCGTTCGAGACGACGACGCCCGGCTACACGATGGTCAACGCCTCGCTCGCCGTCCATCCGTTCGGCGAGGCGAACAGCAGCAGCATCACCCTCTCGGCGAACAATATTTTCGACGTGACGGCGCGGCGCCATGCCAGCGTGCTCAAGGATTTCGCACCGCTCGCCGGCCGCGACATCAGGATCACAGCCCGCTTCACCTTCTGATCCGATTCGGTCTGTCGCGTCCGCGCAACGCCTTGTCTTGCCGGGACAAAATTTAAGCTGACGGAAAGGCCGCAGTGGGAAAAGACTCGCACCGGGTTGGAGCGGGGAGTGGAAATGTCGAGCGGGCGGACGTTCAAGGCTTTGATGGTGGCGGGGTTGACGCTGTTCGGCGCCCTGTCCAACGCCGCGCCGGACGAAGCACCCTATCGTCAGGATGCGCGCGGCGACGAGGTCTCGTACCGGACGCTGGAGGCGCGCGTGCGCGAGCTTGGCCGCGCCTTCGACGGCGAGGTCGGCATCGCGGTGCGCGAGGTCGACAGCGACTGGTCGACGAGCTGGAACGGCCGCCGCTTCTTCCCGCAGCAGAGCGTCAGCAAATTCTGGGTCGCGCTCACCGCGTTCAACGCGGTCGACGCCGGGGTGCTGAGCCTCGACCAGCCGGTGACGATCCGGCGCGAGGATCTGACCCTGTTCCACCAGCCGGTCGCGGCGGAGGTCGGCGCCGGCGGCTATACGACGACGCTCGGCAACCTCCTGTTCCGGGCGCTGACGCAGAGCGACAACACCTGCAACGACGCGATCCTCCGCGCCGCGGGCGGGCCGACGGCGGTGCGCGCGACGCTCGCCCGCCACCGGATCGAGGGCATCCGCTTCGGCCCCGGCGAGCGGATCATGCAGAGCCGGATCGCCGGCATGGAATGGCGGCCGAGCTTCAGCATCGGCAACGGCTTCCACGCGGCACGCGCGCAGGTGCCGGCGCCGGTGCGCCGGGCCGCTTTCGAAAATTACATCGCCGACCCGATCGACGGCGCCACGCCGGACGGGATCGTCGATGCCCTCGCCCGCCTGCGGCGCGGCGAATTGCTGTCGCCGCGATCGACCGAGCGGATGCTGTCGATCATGTCGCAGACCCGCACCGGCCCGCAGCGGCTGACCGGCGGCCTCGCCCCGGGTTGGCGAATCGCGCACAAGACCGGCACCGGCCAAGTGCTGGGCGGGACGCAGGCCGGCTATAACGACATCGGCATCCTGACCTCGCCCGACGGCCGCCATTATGCGGTGGCGGTGATGATCGGCCGGACGGCGACGGCGCTGCAAACGCGGATGGCGCTGATGCAGAACGTGACCCGGGCGGTGATCGCGTTCGACGAGAGCCGGCGCGGTGGAGCGCAATACAGCTATCAGCGACGGTAGCCGAAGCGACGCTCTCGGCTTATGGTCGGGCCATGGCCCGCCCCCAGTCTCCCGATTACGACCGGCGCCGCGCCGGGATCGTCGATGCGGCGGCGTCGCTCTATGCCAGGCGCGGCTTCCAGGGCGCCTCGGTGGCCGATCTCGCCAAGGCGGGCGGCACGTCCAAGTCGCTCATCTACCATTATTTCCCGAGCAAGGACGACATCCTCCACGCGGTAATGGCCGAGCATCTCGACGCGCTCGTGGAGGCGGCGGAAGTCGCGGCAGAGGGCGGCACGCCGGATGCGAAACTCCGGACCCTCACCATGTCGTTCATGCGCCTCTATGTCGGCGCGCAGGACCGTCACAAAGTGCTGCTGAACGAGCTCGACAATCTGTCGCCGGCCGCCCGCGACGACGTGGTGGCGAAGCAGCGCCGGGTGATCGCGATGACCGAGTCGATCCTGGGCGAGATCGCCGCGCCGCATGACGCACGGGTCAATGCGATGCTCTTCTTCGGGATGATCAACTGGACCCACACCTGGTTCGATCCGGCCGGGCCGGTAATGCCCGAAGCGCTGGGCATGCGGGTGGTCGATCTGATGCTGCGCGGGCTTGCGCCTCAGGCGTCGTAGTCGAGCTCGACGCCCTCGCCTTTCGGCACCGACTGGCAGGTCAGCACATAACCTGACGCGACCTCGTCGTCGGTAAGGCCGTAGCGCGCCGCCATCTCGACCTCGCCGGAGACGACTCGCGCCCGGCACGTGGCGCACACACCGGCCTTGCAGGCGAAAGGCGCGGGCAGGCCGGCGGCGCGGGCGCTGTCGAGAATGTTGCCGGCGGCGGTGTCGAAGGCGACGCGACGCTTGCGGCCGTCCAGCGTGACCAGCATCGAGAGCCCGGCGGCGTCGCGCGACAGCTCGGCGAGCTGGGCCTGAAGGGCCTCGGGCGGCCGGTCGGCGGTGAAGCGCTCGAGATGGATCTTGTCGGACGGGACGCCACTCGCCTTCAGCGCCTCCTCGGCCGAGTCCATCATCGGGCCGGGGCCGCAGATGAAGAAGGCGGCAACATCCCCACGAACATCCCCGTCGATCAGCCTGTCGAGGATCTCGTCGCATTTGGGGCGATCGAGCATGCCGTTGAACAGCGCGAATTCCTCCGCCTCTTCGGCAAGGAAATGATAGACTTGCAGCCGATCCATGAAACGGTTCTTGAGGCTAGCGAGCGCTTCCAGAAAGATGATCGAGCCGCTGTCGCGATTGCCGTAGAAGAGCGTGAATCGACTCTCTTTCTCGGTCAAAAGCGCGGTCTTCAGCAGCGATATGACCGGCGTAATGCCCGAACCGCCGGCAAATCCGACATAGTGGTTCGCCGCGCCCGGCACGAAGTCCCAGGTGAAAGAGCCGTGCGGCGGCATCACCTCGACCCGGTCGCCGGGCTTCAGATTGTCGTTGGCCCAGTTCGAGAAGGCGCCGCCGGCGATCCGCTTCACGGTCACCATCACCTGATCGTCCTGCGGCGCGACGCAGAGCGAATAATTGCGGCGCAGTTCCTCGCCAGCAACATCGGCCTTGAGCGTCAGATGCTGGCCGGGTTTGAACCTGAAGGTCTCGCGCAGTTCCTCCGGCACGGCGAAGCGGATCGAGCGGGCCTCGCTCGTCTCGTCGACCACTTCGGCGACCGTCAAAGTGTGGAAGCCGACGCTCACGGGACCCTAGTGGCACTTGAACCGGTCGAACGGCTCCAGGCACGACCGGCAGCGCCACTGCGCCTTGCAGGGCGTGGAGCCGAAGCGGCTCAATTCCTCGGTGTCGGCCGAGCCGCATTGCGGGCAGGTCGCGGTCGCCGCGCGGCTCGGCGGCGCGATGCCGTAGGCATGGAGCTTCGCCTTGCCGCTCTCGGTGATCCAGTCAGTGGTCCAGGGCGGCGACAGCATTGTCTCGATCGCGACATCGCGAAAGCCGGCCGCGTCGAGAGCGGCATGGATGTCGCGTTCGATCACCTGGGTGGCCGGGCAGCCGGTGTAGGTGGGCGTGATCGTCACCCGGTCCGGGCGGACGTCGCGGACGATGCCGAGATCGACGACGGAGACGACGGGAATCTCGGGGTCGGGAACGCTTTCGAGAACGTCACGGATGGCCGCTTCTTCTCCCCTCCCCTTGATGGGGTGGGGTTGGGGTGGGGTGAACTTTCGAGGCTCGCCGTTCGGGCGGAGACGTTCACCCCCACCCTGCCCTCCCCCATCAAGGGGGAGGGATTTTTTTGTTCGAGTTCCCGTGGCCATCACCATGTCGCGTCCGGATAGGTGTGCGGGAGATACTGCATCACCGCGAGGAGGTGGCCGAGATGCTCGCCATGATGGCCACGGCGGCCGCCGAGGATCGGCCGCTGGTTCTTCGGCGCTTCCAAGGTCGCTTCGGCGAGCACGGCGCGGATGCGGGCGTGATAGTCGGCGCGGAAGAGCGAGACATCGGCGCCGATGCCGCGCTCTGCCACCTCGGTCGCGATCGCGTCCATCTCGAACAGCTCCGGGATGAAGCGCCACATCCAGTCGAGCCCATCGACCATCCGGCGGCGGCTCTCCTCGGTGCCGTCGCCGAGGCGGATCACCCATTCGGCGGCGAGCTCGGCATGATAGCGCACTTCCTTCACCGCCTTGGCGGCGACCTCGGCGATCCGCGACTCGCGCGAGGCGGTGAGGTGCGCGAACAGCATCTCCTGCCATGTCGAGAAGAGGAACTGCCGCGCCATCGTCTGGGCGAAATCGCCATTGGGCTGCTCGACCAGCCAGCAATTGCGGAAATCGAGCACGTCGCGATGGAAGGCGAGCGCGTCGCCGTCGCGGCCCCTGCCCTCGACCGCGCCGGCGGCGTTCAGAAAGTGCGTCGCCTGGCCGATCAGATCGAGGCCCATGTTGGCGAGGCTGAGATCGACCTCGACGCTCGGCGCATGGCCGCACCATTCGCCGAGCCGCTGGCCGAGGATCAGGCTATCGTCGCCGAGGCGCAGCAGGGTGTCGAAGCGGATCGCCCGATGCTCATCCGTCGCGGGCGCATCGAACGCACCTTCGCCGGTCGCGTCGGCGGGCAGGTCGATAGGAGGGAGGGAAGCCATCAGCAGCAATCCTCCCTGCGAGCGAAGCTCGTGGGGAGGGGGACCGTGCGAAGCACGGTGGAGGGGCTCGGCGGCGGCTGGCCCCTCCACCACCCTTCGGGTGGTCCCCCTCCCCATCGCTTCGCGACAGGGAGGACAGCAATGCCTGTCCGCCTCATATATGCTTCACGTCGTCAGGAATGTCGTAGAAGGTCGGGTGGCGGTAGATCTTGTCCTCCGCCGGTTCGAACATCGGCCCGTCGTCGGCCGGATCGGACGCGACGATGCGCGCCGAGGGCACGACCCAGAGGCTCACGCCCTCCATCCTCCGCGTATAGGTGTCGCGGGCGTGGCGGAGGGCGATCTCCGGATCGGGCGCGTGGACCGAGCCGACATGGCGGTGCGCCATGCCGCCCTTGGCGCGGACGAACACCTCCCAGAGCGGCCAATCTTTCATCTTCAAATCCTTCCCTTTGAGGGAAGGTGGCGCGCGAAGCGCGACGGAAGGGTGTCAGCGGTCGCGGACGAGGCTCGGACGCTGACACCCCTCCACCATGCTTCGCATGGTCCCCCTCCCCTTTCAGGAGAGGATTTCATGCCGCTTCCCTCCGCGCCTGCTTCTCCGCATAAGCCGCGGCGGCCTCGCGGACCCAGGCATTCTGCTCCCAGGCGTCGCGGCGGGCCTTCATCCGCTCCTTCGCGACGGGGCCCTCGCCCTTCACCACGGCGTAGAATTCGTCCCAGTCGACCTCGCCGAAATCATAGCCGTCCTTTTCCTCGTTCCACCGGAGGTCCGGGTCCGGCACAGTGAGGCCGATCGCGTCGGCCTGCGGCTTGGTGATGTCGACGAACTTCTGGCGGAGCTCGTCATTGGTGTCGCGCTTGATCCGCCAGCGCATCGACTGGGCGGTGTTGGGCGAATTGTCGTCGGTCGGGCCGAACATCATCAGCGACGGCCACCACCAGCGGTTGAGCGCATCCTGCGCCATCCGCTTCTGCTCGCTCGTGCCGGCGGCGAGATGCATCATGATCTCATAGCCCTGGCGCTGGTGGAAACTCTCCTCCTTGCAGACCCGGACCATGGCGCGGGCGTAGGGCCCGTAGGAGGTGCGCTGCAGCGGCACCTGGTTCATGATCGCGGCGCCGTCGACCAGCCAGCCGATCGCGCCGATGTCCGCCCAGGTGAGCGTCGGATAGTTGAAGATCGTACTGTACTTGGCCTTGCCCGAATGGAGCGCCTCGATCATCTCCTCGCGGCTCGTCCCCAGTGTCTCGGCGGCCGAATAGAGGTAGAGGCCGTGCCCCGCCTCGTCCTGCACCTTGGCGAGCAGGATCGCCTTGCGGCGCAGCGACGGCGCGCGGCTGATCCAGTTGCCTTCGGGAAGCATGCCGACGATCTCGCTATGCGCGTGCTGGCTGATCTGGCGGGTGAGCGTGCGGCGATAGGCCTCCGGCATCCAGTCCTTCGGCTCGATGAACTCGTCCGCCGCGACTCGCGCCTCGAAGGCGGCGAGCTTTTCCGGATCCTCGGTGGAGACGACCTTAGCCGTCTTCTGCATCTCGGTCGTGTACATGCCGCCTCCTACCATTAATCGACCGATCGGTCAACGAATTCGCGCCCCGTTCCGTCATGTGAGGGCTCCGGCGAAAGCCGGGGAACGAAGCAATCCATCCCATGAACGTCCGAGCCGCTGGATTGCTTCGCTTCGCTCGCAATGACAATGATCGACGCCGAGATCAGGGAGAAAACCGATGCTCCGGAAAGTCGCCTTCACCATGTATCCGGTCAAGGACATGACCGTCGCTCGCACGTTCTATGAGGAAACGCTCGGCCTGCCGCCCAGCACGTACGGCGCGCAAAGCCCGTGGGTCGAGTTCGACCTGCCGGGCGGCGGCTGCCTCGCCATCACGACGGTGACGCCGAACGATCCGAGCGCCAGCGCGGGCGGGACGATCGCCTTCGAGGTCGACGATCTCGATGCGACGGTCGCGGAGCTGAAGGCGAAGAGCGTGGCGTTCGCGGCCGAGGGGATCGAGAGCCCGGTCTGCCACATGGCGATCGTCAAGGACCCGGACGGCAACGCGATCATCCTGCACAAATTGAAGCGCGAGATGTGACGCGGGTCGCCGAAGCGCTGGCGGCGCTGGAGGCACTGGCGGAGGCGCGCATCCGCGACGGGCTGTCGCGCTACGGGATCGAGACGAGCGAGCGCGTGATCGGCGTGCCGATGGCCGGTATCCAGAAGGTCGGCAAGCAATTCGGCCGCGATCGTGATCTGGCCGAGGCGCTGTGGCAGACGCGGGTCTACGAGGCGAGGCTGCTCGTCGCCTATGTCGCCGAGCCGACGCGGCTGACGCCGGCCGAAATGGACGGCTGGGCGCGCGGCTTCGACAATTGGGCGACCTGCGACACGCTCTGCTGGGCGCTGTTCGACAAGAGCCCGCACGCCTTCGTGATGGTCGATGCCTGGGCGGACGATCCGGCCGAGTTCGTCAGGCGCAGCGCCTTCGCCTTGCTCGCCAGCCTCGCGCTGCACGACAAGAAAGCGCCCGACGCGCCGTTTCTCGAACGCCTGAAGTTGATCGAGGCGGCGGCAACCGACGAGCGCAATTTCGTCAAGAAAGGCGTGAGCTGGGCGCTCCGCTCGATCGGGCACCGCAAGAGCCCGGCGCTTCAGGCCGCGGCGCGGGAGATAGCGGACCGACTGGCGGCGTCCACGGACAAGACCGCGCGCTGGATCGGCCGCGACGCGCAGAAGCAGTTCGCGAAGGCGCGCTAGACCCGCTCCACCACCATCGCGATGCCCTGCCCGACGCCGATGCACATCGTGCAGAGCGCGTAGCGGCCGCCCTTGCGGTGCAGCTCCTCGGTGGCGGTGAGCACGAGGCGGGCGCCGGACATGCCGAGCGGGTGGCCGAGCGCGATAGCGCCGCCGTTGGGGTTTACGTGCGGCGCGTCGTCGGGGACGCCGAGCTGGCGGAGGACGGCGAGGCCCTGGGCTGCGAAGGCTTCGTTGAGCTCGATCACGTCCATCTGCTCGACGGTGAGGCCGAGGCGCTGGAGCAATTTCCGCGAGGCGGGCGCGGGGCCGATGCCCATGATCCGCGGCGGCACGCCGGCGACGGCGCCGCCGAGAAAGCGGGCGCGGGGGGTGAGGCCGTTGCGCTTCGCCGCTTTTTCCGTTGCGACGATCATCGCCGCGGCGCCGTCGTTGACGCCCGAGGCGTTGCCGGCGGTGACGGTGCCGCCGGGGCGGACAATGGGTTTGAGCTTGGCCAGCGCCTCCACGCTTGTCTCGCGCGGATGCTCGTCGCGGCTGATGACGATCGGTTCGCCCCTGCGCTGCGGGATTTCCACCGAAACGATCTCGGCATCGAAGCGGCCGCTCGCCTGCGCCGCGGCGGCCTTGGCCTGGCTGCGGACGGCGAACAGATCCTGGTCGTCGCGCGAAATCTGGAAGTCCTGCGCGACATTCTCGGCCGTGCTCGGCATCGTGTCGTCGCCATAAGCATCGCGCATCTTCGGATTGACGAAGCGCCAGCCGATCGTGGTGTCGTACATCTCGGCATTGCGATCGAAGGCCGAGGTCGCCTTGGCCATCACGAAGGGGGCGCGGCTCATGCTCTCCGAGCCGCCGGCGACGATCATGTCCGCCTCCGCGCCGCGGATCACCCGCGCCGCCATCGCCACCGCGTCCATGCCCGAGCCGCAGAGGCGGTTGAGGGTCACGCCGCCCGATGTGTCGGGGAGGCCGGCGAGCAGCCCCGCCATGCGGGCGAGGTTGCGATTGTCCTCGCCGGCCTGGTTGGCGCAACCGTGGATGACATCGTCGAGCTCGGCCCAGTCGACGCCGGGATTGCGGTCCTTTAGCGCGCGTATCGGGATCGCGGCCAGATCGTCGGCGCGGACGGACGACAGGCTGCCGCCATAGCGGCCGATCGGGGTGCGGATCGCGTCGCAGATAAAGGCTTCGGTCATCGGTCTTCCTCGAACTCAGTCCCGTCACCCCAGCGTAGGCTGGGGTCCATTCCGACTCCGCATGGATGCCAGCCTTCGCTGGCATGACGAAAGAAAAGTCAATCGCTCTGCTCTCCAAGCACGCTGCCGCCGAGGCTGCGCGAGAAACCGGTGAATTCGGCGATGGCGCGGCCGTCCGCCGTGCGCACGCTGACGTTGCAAACGCCCGAGCGGCCGACCAGCGCCGTCTCCTGCGCCTCCGCGACGAGCATCTCTCCTTCGCGCGCCGCATCGAGGAAGACGATCCCCGCCTGGGCGGCGACGGTGCGGACGTCGCGACTGTTGCAGGCATAAGCGAAGGCGGTGTCGGCGAGCGCGAAGACCATGCCGCCATGCGCGATGCCGTGGCCGTTGAGCATGTCGGGGCGGAGCGCCATGCGGATGCGGGCATAGCCCTCGCGCGCCTCCTCGATCTCGATGCCCCAGGCCGGGCCGGTGCCCTCGGCGGCGAGCATCGCGCGGGCGACCTTGTCGGCGAGGATGTCTGCATTCGTCACAAGGGCGCCCTACCATTCCCTCTCCCCGGCGGGGAGAGGGTTAGGGTGAGGGGGTTCGGCCTAAGCGGATGGCCACGACCGCCGAGGCCCCGCCCCCCCATAACCACCCCCCCCGGGGGGGGGGGGGGGTGGGAGGGGGGCGGGGGGGGCGAGGAACC
>NZ_JBQTIN010000113.1:0-11079 GCF_052388015.1 Sphingosinicella sp. | reverse complement strand
GCACCCGATTCTCGCCGAAATCGCGCTGCCCCTCGGCGATCAGCTTTTCGATCGCGTCCGGCGGTTGGGTCTTGGAAACGGCAATCAACGTCACCGATTCCACCGGCCGGCCGGCGAGGCCTGCCGCGTTGGCGATCCGGCCCTTGATTTCGGCGAGGGATGAAAGCGCCATCGCCACGGCTATAGGAAGGGCGATGCCGCCACGCCACGCCTTTCCCCGTTGCTGGCTGATGACCGGCGAGCGGCTCGGCGAGAGCCTGTTCGAGGCGCTCGACCGGTTGCCGCGCGATGGTGGCGTCATCTTTCGCCATTACAGCCTGCCGGAGACGGAGCGCCGCGCCTTGTTCGACCGGGTCCGCGCCGCCCATCCCGGCCTGCTGCTGCTCGCCGGACCGGCCGGTCAGGCGCGCATATGGGGCGCCGATGGCAGCCACGGGCGCGGCCCGGGCGAGGGTCTGCGCAGCGCGCCGGTCCATTCTTTTGCCGAGATTCGGGCGGCGGAGCGCGACGGCGCGGGCCTGCTGTTCCTGTCGCCGGTCTTTCCCACCCGCAGCCATTCCGATGCTCGGCCGCTCGGCATAGCCCGATTCGCCTGGCTGGCGCGGCGAACGCCGCTGCCGGTCATTGCGCTCGGCGGCATGGACGCGCGACGCGGAAGGGCGCTCGCTTCGTTCGGTGCTTATGGCTGGGCGGCGATCGACGCCTGGACCGGCGACGGCGATTAGAAGCGGAACGCGGTGCCGATATAGACGGCCTGGCTGTCGCGCCGATAGTCGCGCTGCAGCGGCTCGATCCGGTCGCGGGCGATCCGGTAGCGGGCGCCGGCGGTGACATCGACGTTGCGCGCGATCGAATAAGCGCCGCCGACATCGACCTGATAGGCCTCGTCGTCCGCCACGAGGCGCTGTGCGCCCTCGGTGCGCTCGGCGGCGACCGCGACCCGGCCGGTGATCCGCCGCGTCGCCCGGTAGCTCACGCCGACCTCGGCCGAATTGCGCTGCCCGGGCAGGACGCCGCCCGTTGATTCCGAAACGTCGCTGGAGATGGCGAAGCGCCGCCAGCCGACGGAGGCGCCAAGCGTGTAGGAGCTGGGCGTGATCGCGGTGACCGGCGTTTGCGAGCTGGCCGCCAGCGCGGTCCGCTCGGCCTCGCCCGGCGTGCTCGCCCGCGCCCGGATCGCGACCCGCACCTGACGGCCGCGCTCATTGGCCGTGGCCGGCGTGAAGCGGAAATCGCGGTTGAAGCTCAGCCCGCTGCGCGCCAGCACGGCGGCCAAGCGGGGATCGGCAACCGCCGGCGTGAACGCGCCCATCGGCCGGCTCGGCAATGCGGCGACGGCGCGGCCGGAGGAGTGCTGGGCGTTCGCCGCCAGGGTCGGGGCGAGCAGCAGCGCCAGCGCGACCAACGACGCGCTCCCAGCTGCGGCAAGACCCCCAAGGCGTTTCAAAGCCGTTCGACTCCGTTCGAGCCGCGAAAATAGACCCGCGGACACCGCTTTCCTAGAGCAAGCGGCTGTGCGTCCCATGCGAATCATTTCGCCTGTTGCATCTTTCACACAACGAATGTGACTGGGCGATGACCGAGAATCGAAAGGGTGCGCAATGCAGCGAGCGCTTGCCGCTCGCGCGCCGATATCTATAACGCGGTCATTCCGACCCAGGTTGCCAAGGATTCCCCCATGTCTCGCGCCCCCTCCCTTCTGCTGGCCGCCGCCGGCGCCCTGACGCTGGCCGCCTGTGCGGGCCCGCTCATCGACACGAGCGAGATCGATCGATCGCTCGGGATCGGCGGTGGCGGTGCCGCTGCCAGCCAAGCGGCGCGGGTCGACCTCCCCGCCCGGCAGACGATGACGATCGGCGTCAACGCCTTCCTGTGGCGCGCGGCGCTCGATACGCTCTCTTTCGCGCCGATCGCCCAGACCGATTCGAACGGCGGCGTGATCGTGACCGACTGGTACGCCAATCCGCAGAATCCGGGCGAGCGGGTGAAGCTCACCGTCACCATCCTCGACCGCGACCTGCGCGCCGATGCGCTCCGCGTCGCCGCCTCGCGCCAGACGCTGCAAAACGGCCAGTGGGTCGAGGCGCCGGTGACCGCCGCCACCGTCCAGCGGCTGGAGGACATCATCCTCACCCGGGCCCGCGACCTCCGGCGCAACGCGATCGCCGGATAAGCCTCAGCCACGAAAGCTTCGCCTGCCATGGCATCGCGCTTCAATCCCGCCAAAGCCGATGCCCGCTGGCAGCACATCTGGGACGAGCGCGGCACGTTCCGCGCCGATGACGATGCCGCTGGCCCCAAGGCCTATGTGCTGGAGATGTTCCCCTATCCCTCGGGGCGCATCCATATGGGCCATGTCCGCAACTACACGATGGGAGACGTGCTCGCCCGCTACAAACGGATGAAGGGCTTTTCCGTCCTCCATCCGATGGGCTGGGACGCGTTCGGCATGCCGGCCGAAAATGCGGCGATGGAGCGCGAGGTCCATCCCGGCGAATGGACCTGGGCCAATATCGCGACGATGAAGGCGCAGTTGAAGCGGCTCGGCTTCGCGCTCGACTGGAGCCGCGAGCTCGCGACCTGCGATCCCGCTTATTACGGCCACGAGCAGGCCCTGTTCGTCGATCTGTTCGAGGCCGGGCTGGTCCATCGCAAAGAAAGCGAAGTGAACTGGGATCCGGCCGACATGACCGTGCTTGCCAACGAGCAGGTGATCGACGGCCGCGGTTGGCGCTCCGGCGCGTTGGTCGAGCGGCGCAAGCTCAGTCAGTGGTTCCTCAAGATCACCGAGTTCGCCGAAGATCTGCTCGACGGCCTGGCGACGCTCGACCAGTGGCCCGACAAGGTCCGGCTGATGCAGGAGAACTGGATCGGCAAGAGCCGCGGGATGAAGTTCCGGTTCGCACTCGCCGGGAGCGACGAACAGATCGAGGTTTTCACGACACGCCCCGACACGATCTTCGGCGCCAGCTTCGTGGCCCTCTCACCCGACCATCCGATCGCCCAAAAGTTATGCAAAAGTGACGCCAAAGCGGCCGAGTTCATCGCTCTATGCAGGCAGGGCGGAACAACAGCGGCGGAGTTGGAGACGGCTGAGAAGCTCGGCTTCGACACCGGCTTGAAAGCTACCCATCCCTTTGATCCACAAAGGAAATTGCCGATCTACATCGCGAATTTCGTACTGATGGACTATGGCTCCGGGGCGATCTTCGGTTCGGCTGCCCACGACCAGCGCGATCTCGATTTCGCCCGCAAATACGGCCTGCCGGTGCTGCGCGTCGTCGCGCCGTCACCCGAGGAAGCGGGCGAACCGGTCGGTGACACCGCCGATCTGCGGGACGGTGTCGTCGTCAACAGTCGCTTCCTTGACGGGATGACCGTCGAGGCAGCGATCGCGGCGGTGATCGCCCGCGCCGAGGCCGAAGGCTGGGGCGAAGGCACCACAGTCTGGCGGCTGCGCGACTGGGGCGTCTCGCGCCAGCGTTACTGGGGGACACCGATCCCGATCATCCATTGCGCCGCCTGCGGCGCCGTGCCGGTGCCGAAGGACCAGCTTCCCGTCGTGCTGCCCGAGGACGTGGATTTCGAGACGCCGGGCAACCCGCTCGATCGCCATCCTGGCTGGAAGCATGTCGCCTGCCCAAGCTGCGGCGCGGCGGCGGTGCGCGAGACGGACACGCTCGACACGTTCGTCGATTCGGCCTGGTATTTCATCCGCTTCGCCAGCCAGCCGGTGGACAAGCCGTTCGACCGCGCGGCGGCGGAGCGCTGGCTGCCGGTCGACCAGTATATCGGCGGCGTCGAGCATGCGATCCTGCACCTGCTCTACGCCCGCTTCTGGACCCGGGCGCTGCAGCGGATCGGCATGATCGACCTGGCCGAGCCGTTCCGCGGTCTCTTTACCCAGGGCATGGTCACCCACCGCACCTATCAGGACGTGGACGGCAACTGGCTGCTGCCAGAGGAGGCGGAAGCGGCGATCGAGGGCGGCAAGACGGTGACACCCGGCCGGGTCGAGAAGATGTCCAAGTCCAGACGCAACACCGTCGATCCCGAGCCGATCGTCGAGCAATATGGCGCCGACGCGGTGCGCTGGTTCATGCTTTCCGACAGCCCGCCCGAGCGTGATCTCGAATGGAGCGAGGCCGGGATCGAGGGCGCGTGGCGCTTCATCAACCGGCTTTGGCGGATCTCCGGGACGAGCGAGGCCGGCGAAGGCGAAGACAAGGCGCTCGACCGCAAGCTCCACCAGACGATCGCCGCGGTGGGCGCCAATATCGAGGCGCTGGCGTTCAACAAGGCGGTAGCGAATATTTACGAGCTGGCGAACGCGATCGAGAAAGCGCCGCCCTCCGCGTCGCGCACGGCGGCGGTCGGGACGCTGACGCTGCTGGTCGCGCCGATGGCGCCCCATGTCGCCGAGGAGGCCTGGTCGGCTGCCGGCGGCACCGGGCTGATCGCCGACGCGCCGTGGCCGGAGGCCGATCCTGCGCTGCTCGTCGAGGACGAGGTGACGATCGCGGTGCAAGTCAACGGCAAGCTGCGCGACACGTTGACCGCGCCCAGGGGCGCGCCGAAGGAGGCGCTGGAGGCGCTGGCGCTGGGCTCGGACAAGGTCGCGCGACTGCTCGACGGCGGCGCGCCCAGAAAGGTCATCGTCGTGCCCGACCGGCTGGTAAATATCGTCGCATGAAGCGTGCCGCCCTCCTCGCCGCTTTGCTGCTGCTTGCGCCGGGCTGTGCGCTCCGGCCGCTCTATGCCGGCGGCGCCAGCGGCGCGGTGGCGACGGCGCTCGAATCGGTCCAGGTCGCGCCGATCCAGGGCGGCCGCGCCGGCTGGTTGGTGCGCGCCGCGCTCGAGGACCGGCTCGGCCGTCGCGAGGACGATACGCCGCGTTATCGGCTCGAGGTCGAGCTCGACGACGCGATTACCGGCTTCGGCATTCGCTCCGACGATGCGGTGACGCGCGAACGGCGGACCTTGCGCGCCCGCTACCGGCTCGTCGACGCCGGCCGCGGCACCGTGCTGCTCGACGCCACCGCCGGCTCGGATGCCGGCGTCGATGTCGTTTCATCCGAATATGCCACGGTGGCGGCCGAGCAGACGGCGCTGGAGCGGCTCGCGGTGGTGATCGCCGACCAGATTGTCGCCCGCCTGGCGCTCTACGCGACCCGCGCCGGCGGACAATGATCGTCAAGCCGGCCCAGCTCGGCCGCCATCTCGCCGATTTGTCGCGGCTCCGGCTGTTTCTCTTCTACGGCCCTGACGAATCCGCCTCGCGCAACTTCGTGCCGGTCGTCGCGGCGGCGCTGGGCGGCGAGGTCGAGCGGGTCGACCTGACCGGCGCGGAGCTGAAAGGCGATCCCGCCGGGCTGGCCGACGAGGCCGCTTCGCTCTCCATGTTCGGCGGCGCGCGGCTGATCGTCGTCGATCGCGCCGGCGACGAAAGCGCGGTCGCTGCGGCCAACGTTCTGGCGCTGGAGACGGCAACCAATCCGGTGATCCTCCTCGCCGGCGAGCTGAAGAAAAGCGCGGCCTTGCTGAAGCTGGTCGAATCCAGCGATCGGGCGATCGGTATCGCCAGCTATCCGGTCGACGAGCGCAACGCCGAATCGCTTGTCGGCGAACAGGCGCTGGCGCTCGGCCTTCGCCCCGGCCCCGGCGTCGCGGCGCGGATCGCGGTGGCGAGCGCCGGCAATCGCGGCATCATTGTTCGTGAGCTGGAAAAATATGCCGTGTTCCTGGACGCCGCGCCCGATACGCCGAAGCCGCTCGACCATGAGACGGTCGATGCCATCGGCGCCGATGTCGGAGAGGGCGACCTCTCCCGCCTGCTCGCCGCGGTCGCAGGCGGCGATTCCGACCAGGCCGAGACCGAGCTCGCGCGGCTGCGCGCCGAGGGCAAGGACGGCGTCCAGCTGATCCGCGCCGCGCTTCGCCGGATGACGATGCTGGCCCGGCTGCGCGCCGAGGTCGAGCGCGGCAGGAGCGTCGGCGCCGTCATGGCGTCATCCGGAAAATCGATATTTTACAAAGAGCAAGGCGCGATCCAGGCCGAGCTGGGGCGTTGGCGCGCGGAGAATCTGGCCAAGGCGATCGCTCGCCTGATCGAAGCGGAACGGCAAATCATGATGGCGGGCGGGCCGGGCCCGGTGGCGGCCGAAGCGGAATTGCTCGCCATTGCCCGCCAGGCGGCGCGGCGGCGCTAGCGGTAGCTCAAAACTTCCCGCCGCTGAGGCGCTGGCAGATCATGTCGAGCTGGTCGAGGCTGGTATAAGCGAGCGTCACCTGGCCACCCTTCGGGCTGTATTTGATCCCGACTTTAACCCCGACCAGGTCGCTCAATTGCCGTTCCAGCGCCTCGATGTCGGCATGGCTGCCCTTATACTCGACCGGCCCCGCCCGCTGACGCCGCGGCTTGGCGGCCTTGGCCAGCGTCTCGGTGTCGCGCACCGACAGGCCGCGGCGCGCCACCTCTTCGGCCAGCGCCTCGACATCCGGCGCGCCGATCAGCGCCCGGGCATGGCCCATGCTCAGCCGGCCATCGGCCACCATCGCCCGCACGCTTTCTGGAAGATCCAATAATCTCAAATGGTTGACGACATGGCTGCGCGACTTGCCGAGCAGCTTGCCGAGCGCCTCCTGGCTGTGGCCATAATCGTCGATCAGCCGGCGATAGGCCGCCGCTTCCTCGATCGCGTTCAAATCCTCGCGCTGGATATTCTCCAGCAGCGAGACTTCCAGCGTCTCCGAATCGCTGAACGCGCGGACGATCGCCGGGATCTCGTGCAGCCGCGCCCGCTGCGCCGCCCGCCAGCGCCGCTCGCCGGCGACGATCTGGAAGCGGTGGCCGTGCGGCCGGACGACGATCGGCTGGATCAGCCCGCGCGCGGCGATCGACAAAGCGAGCTCGTCGAGCGCCGCTTCGGCAAAGAAACGGCGCGGCTGGTCCGGATGCGGCTCGATGCTCGCCACCGGAATCTGCCGCACGTCTCCGCGAGCCGGGCTGCCGGCGACCGGGGCTTCGCGCTGGATGTCGCCGAGCAGCGAGGAGAGGCCGCGGCCAAGGCCGGAGGGGCGGCGGCGGGGGATTTCGTCGCTCATGCCGCCTCCGCCCGCGCCGGCAGGCGCGCGATCAGCTCGCGGGCGAGCGCGATATAGGCCTCCGAGCCCGGGCAGCGATGATCGTAGATCAGGGCCGGGAGGCCGTGGCTCGGCGCCTCGGAGAGCCGGACGTTGCGCGGAATCACCGTGTCGAACACGACGTTGCCGAGGCAGGCGCGGACATCGTCCGACACCTGCGCCGAGAGATTGTTGCGCCGATCGTACATGGTGAGGACGACGCCGAGGATCGACAGCTCCGGATTGAAACGCGCCCGAATGCGCTCGACCGTCTGGAGCAGCTGGCTGAGGCCCTCGAGCGCGAAGAACTCGGCCTGGAGCGGCACCAGGATCGCGTTGGCGGCGATCAGGGCGTTGACGGTGAGCAGGCCGAGCGACGGCGGGCAATCGATCAGGCAGACATCCCACCGCGCCCGTCCAGCGCCGTCCAGCGCGGCGTCGAGCCGGTGTGTTCTTCGTTCAAAATCAATGAGTTCGATCTCTGCGCCGGACAAATCGACCTTGCCGGGCACGATATCGAGCCGCGGCACCGGCGAGGCGACGACGCATTCGCTGAGGCTCGCCGCGCCGGTCAGCAGCTCGTAGCTCGACTGCGCGCGCAGCGCCTGGCCGATGCCGAGCCCGGTCGAGGCGTTGCCCTGCGGATCGAGATCGATCAGCAGCACCTTGAGACCCGTCGCCGCGAGCGCGGTGGCGAGGTTGATCGCGGTGGTCGTCTTGCCCACCCCGCCTTTCTGATTCGCGACCGCGATCCGGATCATTGCTTGCTCCTGCCCGGGCGGCGGCGCACCCCGGTCGCGACGATGATATTGGCATCGGCGTCGGTGAGGCTCGGCTCCAGGCGGAAATCACCTTGCCACGCGCCGCGAACCGCTTCCAGTTCCGACTTGGCGCCGCGCCCCTTGGGCAGCAGCCAGAGCGTCTTTTCTGTGGAAAATCTGTGTGCAAGCTCCAGCAGGCGCGGCAATGGCGCGAACGCGCGGGCGCTGATCACCGCGAAAGGCTCCGTCGGCACGCGTTCGATCGGCGCATGAACGATGTTCGGCGACTCCTTGAGGACCGCCGCCGCCCGATGCAGGAAAGCCACGCGCAGCCGCCGCGATTCGATCAAGGTCATCGGCCCCTCGCGCAACGCCGCGACGACCAGGCCGGGAAAGCCGGCCCCGGTGCCGAGATCCAGCCAGGCTCCCGATTCGGTGGCGAAGCGGAGCAGCTGCGCGCTGTCCACGACATGACGGGCCCAGAAATGATCGAGCGTCGCGGCCGAAACGAGATTCTGGCGCTCGTTCTCGCTCCTCAACAAGTCGCCGAACGCGGCCAGCCGCGCGAGTGTTTCACGTGAAACACCCCGCGAATCACGGAGCCAGCCTCTTGCCTCCGCCTCGTCCATTCAGGCGGCCTTGCGGCGCGAAGCGACCAGAATTGCCGCCAGCGCCGCCGGCGTGACGCCCCGAACGCGGCTGGCTTCGCCCAGGCTCGTCGGGCGCGCCGTCGAGAGCCGCTCGATCATCTCGTTGGAGAGTCCCGCCACGGCCGCAAAGTCGAAGCCGGGCGGGATCGGAAGGCGCTCCTCCTGTCGGAGCCGCGCGATCTCCGCGTGCTGCCGTTCAAGATAGGGCGCATAGCGATGATCCTGCACCGCCTGGTCGACAAGCCGATCCTTGCAGGTCGCGATCTCCGGCGAAATGCGGCGCAGCGCATCGCCGTCAACCTCTGGAAAGCGCAGCCAATTTGCCAGCCTGCGAACGCTCCCCCCAACCTCGTTTATGCCGAGATCCGCGCCCGCTGCTCGCGTCTCAAGCAGCGCCTCGATCCGCGCTTTCTCCTCGCGATCGGCGGCGAAGGCACCGGCGCGAGCTTCACCCACGCAACCCGCAGCAATCGCCTTGGGCGTCAGGCGAATATCCGCATTGTCGGCCCTCAGCCGCAGCCGATATTCGGCGCGTGCGGTCAGCATACGATAGGGCTCGGTGACGCCCTGCAGGATCAGGTCGTCGACCATTACGCCGAGATAGGACTCGGTGCGGTCGAACAGGATCGGCGCGCGGCCGAGCGCGCTCGCCGCGGCGTTCAAGCCGCCGACCAGCCCCTGCGCCGCCGCTTCCTCATAGCCCGTTGTGCCGTTGATCTGACCCGCCAGGAACAGACCCTCGACATCGCGCACGGCAAGACGCGCGTCGAGAATGCGCGGATCGACATGGTCGTACTCGACCGCATAGCCCGGCTTGATGATCTCGGCTAGCGCCAGCCCCGCCATCGAGCGGATCATCGCCAGCTGCACGTCCTCTGGCAGCGAGGTCGAAATCCCGTTCGGATAAATGACCTGATCGTCAAGTCCTTCCGGCTCAAGGAAAATCTGGTGTCCGTCGCGGTCGGCGAAGCGGTGCACCTTGTCCTCGATCGAGGGGCAATAGCGCGGCCCGACACCGCTGATCTCGCCCGCGAAAAGCGGCGAACGATCGAGATTGGCGCGGATGATCGCGTGGGTTCGCGCGTTGGTGCGGGTGATCGCGCAGAAGAGCTGCGGGTTGCGCCGCGAGCGCGTCAGCGGCGACATCGTCCAGCCGTCGGCATCGGAGGGCTGCCGCTCCAGCGCGCTCCAGTCGATCGTACGGCCGTCGAGCCGAGGCGGCGTGCCGGTCTTGAGCCGCGCAAGCGGCAACCCCAGCGTCCGGAGCTGGTGGGCCATCTCCGTCGCGGCGCGCTCGCCGATTCGGCCCCCCGCCTCGCTGCGCATGCCGAAATGCAGCTTGCCGCCAAGAAAGGTGCCGGTGGCGAGCACCACGGACCGCGCCGCCAGCAGCTCTCCGCCAGCCAGCCTCACGCCGATCGCGCGCCGCCCCTCGAGCCGCAGCGCAACCGCTTCGCCCGCGACGATCTCAAGCTCCACCTGTGTCGCGACCGCCTTCTGAATGGCCTCTCGAAACAGCTTCCGGTCGGCCTGGACGCGCGGCCCGCGCACCGCGGCGCCCTTGCTGGCGTTGAGCATTCGGTAGTGGATCGCCGCCGCATCCGCCGCGACGCCGATCAGTCCGTCGAAGGCGTCGACCTCGCGGACGAGATGGCCCTTGCCGAGCCCGCCGATCGCCGGATTGCAGGACATCGCCCCGATCTGCGCTGGATCGAAGGTGACGAGTGCAACCCGGGCGCCAAGCCGGGCAGCCGCCGCCGCGGCCTCGACCCCGGCATGGCCACCGCCCACAATGATGACATCATAATCGCGCACGGCGACCATCTAGGCCGTCGCAACATCGGCCGGAAGATGTTTCACGTGAAACAGCTCATTTGCCGATGCAGAATCGGCCGAACAGCGCGTCCAGCATGTCCTCGACGCCGGCTCGGCCCGTGATCCGGTCCAAAGCCATACGCGCGAGCCGCTAGGCCTCCGAGGCGATCAGCGGATCGCTCGCGCCCACATCCTCAAGCGCGGCCGCCATTTCCGCCAAGGCCTGCCGATGGCGCGCGTTGAGCGCCACTTCACCTTCCGAAACAAGGAGTTGCGCGGAACGCGCGAGCAGCAACTGGATCAGTTGGTCGATGCCTTGCCCGGTCAACGCGGAGACAGCGACATCCGCTTCCGGCGGCGCGGGCGCGAGGTCCGCCTTGGCATGAACCAGCATGGCGCGCTCAGGCTTCTGTTCTGTAGGGCCGAGCCAGAGCAGGATGTCCGCAGCCTCGGCCGAAACGCGCGCGCGATCGACCCCGATCGCCTCGATCGCCTCGATCGCCTCGCCCGTCTCGCGCAGGCCGGCGGTGTCGATGAGCAACAACGCCACCCCGCCGATCGCCAACGGCGCCTCGATCACATCGCGTGTCGTGCCCGGCATCGCTGTTACGATCGACGCGTCGCGCCCGGCTAAGACATTGAACAGACTAGACTTCCCGGCATTCGGTGGGCCAGCGATGACGACCCGGACGCCGTCCTTGAGCCGCTCGGCGGGCGGCCGCGCGAGCCAG
>NZ_JBQTIN010000112.1:0-6097 GCF_052388015.1 Sphingosinicella sp. | reverse complement strand
CCGACAACGTCAACCTGATGGCGGAGAATTTGACCAGCCAGGTGCGCAACATCGCCGAAGTGACGACCGCGGTCGCGTCCGGCGACCTTTCGAAGAAGATCACCGTCGAGGTGAAGGGCGAGATCCTCGCGCTCAAGAACACCATCAACGTGATGGTCGATCAGCGCAACTCCTTCGCCTCCGAGGTGACCCGCGTCGCCCGCGAGGTGGGCTCGGAGGGCAAGCTTGGCGGTCAGGCCCAGGTCGAGGGCGTCGGTGGCACCTGGAAGGACCTCACCGACAATGTGAACGCGATGGCGGCCAACCTCACCGGCCAGGTGCGCAACATCGCCGAGGTGACGACCGCGGTGGCGCTGGGCGATCTTTCCAAGAAGATCACCGTCGACGTGCAGGGCGAAATTCTTGAGCTCAAGCAGACCATCAACACGATGGTCGACCAGCTGAACTCCTTCGCCTCCGAGGTCACCCGCGTCGCCCGTGAGGTCGGCACCGAGGGCAAGCTCGGCGGCCAGGCGCAAGTGCGCGGCGTCGCCGGCACCTGGAAGGACCTCACCGACAACGTCAACCCGATGGCCGAGAACCTCACCGGTCAGGTCCGCAACATCGCCGAGGTGACCACGGCCGTGGCGCGCGGCGACCTTTCCAAGACGATCACCGTCGATGTGAAGGGCGAGATTCTCGAGCTGAAGAACACCATCAACGTGATGGTCGATCAGCTCAACGGGTTCGCCTCGGAGGTGACCCGCGTCGCCCGCGAGGTGGGCACCGAAGGCAAGTTGGGCGGCCAGGCGCAGGTGCCGGGCGTCGGCGGCACCTGGAAGGACCTGACCGACAACGTCAACCTGATGGCGACCAACCTGACCAACCAGGTGCGCGGCATCGCCGACGTCGTCACCGCGGTCGCGCAGGGCAATCTCAAGCGCAAGCTCACCGTCGACGCCAAAGGCGAGATCGCCGCGCTGGCCGAGACGATCAACTTCATGATCGATACGCTGTCCGCCTTCGGCGACCAGGTCACCAACATGGCCCGCGAGGTCGGCATCGAAGGCAAGCTCGGAGGCCAGGCGCGCGTGCCAGGCGCCGCCGGCCTGTGGCGCGACCTCACCGATAACGTCAACGAGCTTGCGGCCAATCTCACCAATCAGGTTCGGTCGATCGCCGAGGTGGCGACCGCGGTGACCAAGGGCGACCTCACCCGATCGATCGCGGTCGAAGCGTCGGGCGAGATGGCGGCGCTCAAAGACAATATCAACGAGATGATCCGCAATCTGAAGGAGCAGACGCTCAAGAATGCGGAGCAGGACTGGCTGAAGACCAACCTCGCCCGCTTCTCGCGTATGCTGCAGGGCGAGCGCGACCTGGCGACCGTCTCGAACCTCATCATGTCGGAGCTCGCGCCGCTGGTGAACGCGCAATATGGCGTGTTCTACGTCACCAAGCGCGAGGAGGACGAGACCCGGCTCGATCTCGTCGCCAGCTATGGCGCGGAAAGCCACGACGCGCTGCGGCGCCAGTTCGACCTGCGCGAAGGGCTGGTCGGGCAGGCGGCGGCCGACAAGCGGCCGATCCTGCTCGAGAACGTTCCGGGCGACTTCATCCGGATCGGCTCGGGTCTCGGCCAGTCGTCGCCGGCCAATATCGCCGTCCTTCCCGCCCTGTTCGAGGATGAGGTGAAGGCGGTCATCGAGCTCGCCTCGTTCGGCGAGTTCAACGAGACCCACCACAATTTCCTCAACCAGCTGATGGAATCGATCGGCATCGTGCTCAACACGATCGCCGCGACGATGCGGACGGAAGGCCTGCTTTCGCAGTCACAGCTGCTGACGCAGGAGCTGCAGGCCCGCCAGACCGAGCTGACGACCAAGCAGGAGGAACTGCACGCGACGAACGAGGAGCTTCAGGAGAAGGCCCAGCTGCTCGAGAATGAGAAGAAGCAGGTCGAGGAGAAGAATCTCGAAATCGACATGGCGCGGCGCGCGATCGAGGAGAAGGCCGAGCAACTCAGCCTCACGTCGAAGTACAAGTCAGAGTTCCTCGCCAATATGAGCCATGAGCTGCGCACCCCGCTCAATTCGCTGCTGATCCTGTCCAAGCTGCTCGCCGACAATCCGCACGGCAATCTCAACGACAAGCAGACCGAGTTCGCGCGCACGATCCATTCCGCCGGCTCGGATCTTCTGAGCCTGATCAACGATATCCTCGACCTGTCGAAGATCGAATCCGGCACGATCTCGATCGAGACCGGCGACATGCCGCTGGCCAGCCTCAGGCAGCATATGGAGCGCACCTTCCGGCAGCTCGCGGCGGACAAGGGGCTGCAGTTCCAGGTGCAGTTCGACGACAATCTCCCGGAGGCGATCCGCACCGACGAGAAGAGGCTGCAGCAGGTCGTCCTCAACCTCCTTTCCAACGCCTTCAAGTTCACCCCGGAAGGCAGCGTGACCTTGTCCGTCCGCGCTGCCGATCAGGGATGGAGCACGAACCACCCGGTCCTCCGCAATGTCGAGCAGGCGATCGAGATCGCGGTGACCGACACCGGTATCGGCATCCCCGAAGACAAGCAGAAGCTGATTTTCGAGGCGTTCCAGCAGGCCGACGCGACGACCAGCCGCCGGTTCGGCGGCACCGGCCTTGGCCTGTCGATCAGCCGCGAGATCGCCCGGCTGCTCGGCGGCGAGTTGCAGGTACGCTCCTTGCCGGGCAAGGGATCGACCTTCACCCTGTTCGTTCCCTTGGCCGCCGCGGCGATCTCGGCGCCGCAGGGCGCGAGCACGGCGCGCTACGAAAATACCGGCGCCGCGGTTCCTTCCGCCTTGCCGGGCTCCCTGGACGTCAGCGACGACCGGGACGATCTCGGCTCCGATCCGTTCGTCCTCATCGTCGAGGACGATGTGACCTTCGCCTCGGTCCTGCTCGACCTTGCGCGCTCGGCGGGCCTCAAGGGCGTCGTATCGACGGCCGGCGCCGGCACGCTGGCGCTCGCCCGCAAGCTCCAGCCCAACGCGATCACGCTCGATCTGGGGCTCGACGACATCAACGGCTTCGTCCTGCTCGATCTCCTGAAGCACGATCCGGTCACGGGCCGGATTCCGATCCATGTGATCTCAGGCGCCGAAGGGGCCGACGCGGCAACCAAGCTCGGGGCCCTGGAGATCACCGGTAAGCCCGCCGCGCACGAGGATCTCCAGCGCATGTTCGGCAAGATCGCCAAGCAGCCCAAGTCCGCCAAGAAGAAGCGGCCGGGCCGCGAGAGGGTTCAGGATAGTGCGATCGCCTTGCGCGTTCCCGAGCTGGAAGGCGCCAAGGTGCTCATCGTCGATGACGATATCCGCAACATCTACTCGCTCACCAGCGTCCTCGAAAATTACAATGTCGAGGTCATGCACGCCGAGCGCGGCCAAGACGGCATTCTCATCCTCGAGCAGACGCCGGGCATCGACGCGGCGCTGATCGATATCATGATGCCCGAAATGGACGGCTACGAGACGATGCGCCAGATCCGGGCCAAGCCTGAGCTGGCGGACGTGCCGCTCATCGCCGTCACCGCCAAGGCGATGAAGGGCGATCGCCAAAAATGCCTCGATGCCGGCGCATCGGACTATATCGCCAAGCCGGTCGACATCGAGCTGCTCCTCGCCCTGCTCCGGGTTTGGATCAGCGACAAGGAAGGACCGGCGCTGGCGGCCGAGCCGCTCGCCACGGAACAGGCCGCCGAATGAGCGCAAGGCCGACGAAAATGCCGGTCGCGCGACTGATCGCGGATCAGCCGCAGGAGTCGGCGGTGGCAGACGCCGCGCCGGCCGATATCCCGCGCGCGCGGGTGCTCATTGTCGACGACGACGAGCATAATCTGCTCGCGATCCGCACCGTCCTGGAGGACATCGCGGATATCGAGGTGGCGTCATCGGGTGAGGAAGCGCTCCGGCATCTCTTGCGCGAGGAGTTCGCGGTCATCCTGCTCGACGTCTTCATGCCCGGCATGGACGGCTACGAAACGGCCCGGATCATCCGCAGCCGCGAGCAGACGCGGCGCGTGCCCATCGTCTTCCTCTCGGCGGTGAACAAGGAGAAGGAGCATCTGCTGCGCGGCTACGCGATGGGCGCCGTCGACTATGTGTTCAAGCCGGTCGAGCCCGTCGTGCTGCGATCCAAGGTCGCGGTGTTCGTCGACCTGTTCGCGATGACCCGCGAGGTCCAGCGCAAGGCGGAGCAGGAGCAGGCGCTGCTCGACGCGAATCTCAAGGCCAATGCGGAGCGGCTGCGCGTCGAGCAGGAGCTGCGGCTGGCCGAGCAGCGGCAGGCGGCGATCATCCAGTCGCTGCCGATCGTCCTCTATCTTGAATCGCGCGACGACTCGCCCCGCGTGCCCCAGTTCGTCGGCGGCAATTTCCGCAGCGTGACCGGCTTCGAGTTTGAGGATGTGCTGCGCGTCCCGACTTTATGGGCCGATCGGCTGCATCCGGACGACCGCGAGCGCGTCATCGCCGCCATAAGCGAACGCGCGGCGAGCGGCGCGATGGCGATCGAGTATCGCTGGCGATGCGCCGACGGCGAATACAAGCATTTCCTCGACCAGGCGGTCCTGCTGCCTGGCGGGACCGGCGCCCGGCCGCAATATGCGGGCACCTTGCTCGACGTATCCGAGCGCAAGGAGCTGGAGCACCAGCTGCTCCATGCCCACAAGATGGACGCGATCGGAAAGCTGACCGGCGGGATCGCCCATGATTTCAACAATCTGCTCGCGGCGGTGCTGGGCGGTCTGACTTTGATCGAGCGCCGGGTGCCGCTGGCGGAGGAAGAGGGCAGGATCCTCGGCATGACGAGGCGCGCGGCCGAGCAGGGCTCGGAGCTGGTCAGCCGCCTCCTCGCTTTCTCCCGGCGGCAGCAGCTTCGGCCGGGCGACATCGACCTGTCGGCGCTCTCGACCTCGCTCGCCGAGATCCTGTCCCATACGCTGGGCGGCCTGGTCGAGATCGAATGGCGCATCGCCGGGGACGCCTGGCGAGCCTATGCCGATCCGACCCAGCTCGAGCTCGCCTTGATGAACCTCGCCATCAATGCGCGCGACGCGATGCCGCAGGGCGGGCTCATCACCTTCGTGATCGGCAACCGGGACGCGCCGGCCCGCAATGCGCTCGGGATCGAGGCCGGCGATTATGTCGTCATCACCGTCGCCGACGAGGGAAGCGGCATCGCGCCCGAGATGCTGACCAAGGTGACCGAGCCGTTCTTCACGACGAAGGAGGCGGGCAAGGGAACCGGCCTCGGCCTGTCGATGGTCTATGGCTTCGCCCGCCAGTCCGGCGGCACGATCGACATCCAGAGCGAAGTCGGCAAGGGCACCCGCATCGACCTCTGGCTCCCTCGCGCCCGCGGGACCGACCGGCCGCAACCATCCGCCGAGCCGCCGGTCGCCGAGGGGCCGGACGCCCCGCTCAGCATCCTGCTGGTCGACGATCACGAGGCGGTGCGGGAAACCACCGCGGCGATGCTGCGCGACCTGGGGCACAAGGTCGACGCGCTTGGCGACGGCGCCGCCGCGCTCAAGCGGCTGAAGCAAAGCTGCGCCGACTATGATTTCATCGTCACCGATTATGCGATGCCGGTCATCTCGGGGGACGAAATCCTGAAACGGGCGAAGCGTATTTGCCCCGGCATCCCCGGCATCATCATCAGCGGCTATGCCGAGGGGCCCGCGCTCATTCCCGAGCTGCGCGAGACGATCGTCCTCAACAAGCCCTTCACGATCGAGCAGCTTCGCGGCGCGATAAGCGCCGCTCCAAATGGCATCGAGCCCAAGCGCGCCTGAGCCCCTGCGGGTGAAGACGCCGGCCTATGTGCTCGCCGAAACCATCGCAAGACAGTGAGCGCGAACGGCGCTTTCAGCTTCCTTCCTCAGGAGCTTCAGAACCGCACCGCCGCCTTCAGCGATAGGCTCCGCTCGTCGACCCCGTCGGCGAAGCGCCCGACCCCACTGGAGAAAGCTCCCCAATGTTGGAGTTGTCGCAGGCGTAGTGGCGCTTTCCGAAGTACCGTCGGAGAGAGAAATCGGCGCAGAAGCGCGACATTTTCGACTAGCCTGCCGCAATCTCTGCAT
>NZ_JBQTIN010000111.1:0-2933 GCF_052388015.1 Sphingosinicella sp. | reverse complement strand
TTCACGAACAGGTCGAATTCCGGCGTGCCCGGCCCGGCGTCGGAGCCGAGGATCGAGGCGTTGAGGCTGTCCCGCTCGGCGACGAAGCGAACGCTCTCCCGTGCGATCACAGGATGCGATTGCAGCTTCATCGCGGTGTATGCCGAGCCGGTGAAGCTGACCACGTCCTGACACGTCAAATGGTCCATCAAATCGCCGGTCGCGCCCATGATCAGCTGCAGCGCGCCGGCCGGAAGGACGTCCGCTTCGATCATGATCCGCACCGCCAGCTCGGTGAGGTAGCCCGTCGATGAGCCCGGCTTCACGATCGCCGGAACGCCGGCAAGCAATGTCGGCCCCAGCTTTTCCAGCATCCCCCAGACCGGAAAGTTGAAGGCGTTGATATGGACCGCGACGCCTTGCAGCGGCGTGTAGACATGCTGGCCGACGAAGGTGCCGCCTTTCGAGAGGGGCTCCATCAGGCCGTCTATCAGCACCTTGCCGTTGGGCAGCTCGCGGCGGCCTTTGGACGAGAAAGAGAACAGAGTCCCCGCGCCGCCCTCGATATCGATCCAGGAATCGCCCCGCGTCGCACCGGTCGCGTAGCTCAGCTCGTACAGCTCTTCCTTGCGCGCCATCACCGCATTGGCGAGCGCCTTCAGCATATGCGCCCGTTCGTGGAAGGTCATCGCCCGCAGCGCAGGCCCGCCGACCTTGCGCGCATGATCGAGCATCGCACGGAAATCGATTCCGCCGCTCCCCGTCTCGGCGACCACCTCGCCGGTCACCGCATTATGCACCGGCGCCAGAGAGCCGTCTCCCGCGACCCAGCGATCGGCGGCGTAATTGAGCAGCTTGAGAGTGTTCATCGCCTCCCCTTAAAAGAAATTTCACGCGGCGGCACGGGCATTGAGGAAGCGACATGATTGAACCGGTAAGACCCATCACGCTCGCGGATATCGAAGCCGCTCGGGCGCGGATCGCCGGCACGGTTCTTCGCACGCCGCTGGTCGGGCTCGATCTCGGCCTGGACGGCCCCGACATCCGCCTGAAGCTCGAAAATCTCCAGCCGACCAACGCCTACAAGATTCGTGGCGCCACCAACGCGGTCGCCAATCTGAGCGAGGAAGCGCGCTCCCGCGGCGTCTGGACGGTCAGCGCTGGCAATGCGGGGCAGGGCGTCGCCTTCGCGGCGCGCGCCGCCGGCGTGCCCTGCACGGTGGTTGCGATCGAGACCGCGCCGCAAACCAAGCTCGACCGGATGGCCGCGCTCGGCGCGCGGATCGTCCCCGTCTCCTACGATGACGCCTGGCAGGCGGTCACCGACCATGAATATGCGGGCATGGACGGCACCTTCGTCCATCCGTTCGACAATCACGATTTCGTCGCCGGCCACGCGACGATGGGTCTCGAAATCCTCGAGGACGCGCCGGATGTCCGCACCGTGATCGCGCCGATCGGCGGCGGCGGGCTGATCAGCGGCGTCGGCAGCGGGATCAAGGCGAAGGCTCCGCATGTGAAGGTGGTCGGCGCCGAGCCCGACACCGCCGCGCCTTTCGCGCTGTCGTTGCGCGAAGGCGGGCCGCGCCGCTTCACGGACTGGCAGGCAAGCTTCGTCGATGGCGCTGGGGGCAAGAGCATCACCGAGCGGATGTGGGAACGGATGCTTCCCGTCACCGACGGCACGATCACCGTCACGCTCGACCAGACCCGCGACGCCATGCGGCTCCTGGCGGAGCAAGCGCGGGTCGTTGCCGAAGGGGCGGGCGCCCTGTCGCTGGCCGCCGCGCTCACCGGCGAGGCCGGCGAGGGGCCGATCGTCTGCGTCGTCTCGGGCGGCAATATCGATCTGACGAAGTTCGCCGAGCTGGTGACGCACTAACTCCCCTCCCTGGAAGGGAGGGGCAGGGGGGTGGGTAGGCGAGCGCAGCGAGACTTTCGTGCTCCCGAGTTTCGGCGCCTTCGGCGGACCCACCCCTAACCCCTCCCTTCCAGGGAGGGGGATCAGCGCCCGGTGAAGTTCGGCTTCCGTTTCTCCATGAAGGCGGCGACGCCCTCGCGATAATCGTCGGAGAAGCCCAGCTCGCGCATCGCATCGCGCTGCCGGTCGAGCTCGGCGTCGAGGCTCTGGCCCCAGCTCTCGCGGATCATCTTCTTGATCCGGGCCAGCCCGCGCGTCGGCCCGGCCGCGAAGCGCACGGCAAGCGCGTCGACCTCCGTATCGAGCTGGTCGTCCTCGACCGCCCTCCAGATCAGCCCCCATTCGGCCGCGCGCTCCGCCTCCAGCGGCTCGCCGGTCAGCGCCAGCCCCAGCGCCCGCGCCTGGCCGACCAATCGCGGCAGCACCCAGGTTCCGCCGCTGTCGGGAATGAGCCCGATCGCGGCGAAGCTCTGGAGGAATTTCGCGCTCTTCGCCGCGATCACGATGTCGCAGGCCAAGGCGATGTTCGCGCCGGCGCCCGCCGCCACGCCGTTCACCCGCGCGATCACCGGCATCGGCAAGCTCACCAATTTCCGGATCAACGGATTGTATCTCTGCTCCACCGACTCGCCCAGATCGACCGCCTGTCCCGGCGCCACCGCGCGGTCGTTGAGATCCTGCCCCGCGCAGAAGCCGCGCCCCGCGCCGGTCAGCACCAGGCAGCGCGCCTCGCCGAGCTTCGAGAGCGCGTCCGCGACCTCCTCGTGCATCTGCACGGTGAAGCTGTTCAGCCGGTCCGGCCGGTTCAGCGTCAGCCGCGCGACCCCGGCCTCGACAGAGAAAAGAATGGTTTCGTAGCTGCTCATGGCCGCGCTGTAACACCTCCCCTCCCCGGCGGGGAGGGGATTGAGGGGAGGGGGTTCGGCGGTCGTGGCCATCCGCTTAGGCCGAGCCCCCGCACCCCCACCCCCGCCCCCCCCGGGGGGGGGGCTGGGTGGGCGCCCGGGTGGCGGGTGGCGCCCACCGCGCCGGC
>NZ_JBQTIN010000110.1:0-7608 GCF_052388015.1 Sphingosinicella sp. | reverse complement strand
GCGCCCTCATAGATGCGCAGCGCCCGGATCTCGCGATAGAGGCTCTCGACCGGGACGCCCCGGGTGACGCCGAGGCCGCCGAAAATCTGCACCGCCTTGTCGATCACGCTTTGCGCGCGGTCGGTGGCGTGGAGCTTGGCGAGCGCCGCCTCGCGGCTGTTGCGCTTGCCGCACACGTCGCGAACCCAGCCGGCGCGATAGACGAGCAAAGCGGAAGCCTCGACGTCCAGCACCATCTCGGCGAGCATCGACTGGACGACGGCATTGTCGGCGAGCGTGGCCCCCATCGATTGGCGGGTGAGGGCGCGAGTGGTCGCCTCGTCCAGCGCCCGGCGCGCGAAGCCCAAAGCGGCCGCGCCGACCGTCGTTCGGAACACGTCGAGCGTCGCCATCGCCTGCGCGAAGCCTCGCCCCCGCTCGCCGAGCAGGGCGTCGGCCGGAAGGCGCATGTCGGTGAAGTTGAGCGTCGCCAACGGGTGCGGCGCGATCACTTCGATCCGCTCGCTATCGTCCAGACCGGGTCCGCCGGCCTCGACGATGAAGGCCGACACACCCTTCGCGCCAGGGGCCTCGCCGGTGCGGGCGAAGAGGACATAGAAATCGGCGATGCCGCCATTCGAAATGTAAGCCTTGGCGCCGTTGATCACGAAGCCGTCGCCGTCGACATCGGCGCTTGTTTCCATCGAGGCGACATCGGAGCCGGAGGTCGGTTCGGTGAGCGCGAAGGCCGCGATCTTCTCACCCGACGCGACCGCAGGCAGCCAGGCCTGCTTCTGCGCCTCCGAGCCGAACAGGCTGATCGTGCCCGATCCCAAGCCCTGCATCGCGAAGGCGAAGTCGGCGAGCCCGTCATGCCGGGCCAGCGTTTCGCGGATCAGCGCCAGCGAACGGACGTCGAGCCGCTCATGCACGCCGCCATAACCCGCCGGCACGCAATAACGCAGCCAGCCGCCCTCGCCGAGCTTGCGGACCAGCGCGCGGCATTCGGCGTCGATGTCGTCGCCATGGCCGTTCGAAAGATGCACCGCGCACCAGCTCTCCAGCTCCGCCGCCAGCGCCCGGTGCGTGGCGTCGAAGAAGGGCCAGTCGAGGAAGGAGCGGTCGGCCATCAGTCGCCTTCGAACACCGGCTTCTGCTTCGCCGCGAAGGCTTCGAAAGCGCGGCGGAAATCATTCGTCGCCATGCAGATCGCCTGCGCCTGCGCCTCCATCTCGATCGCGGTTTCAAGGCTCACCGCCCATTCGGTGTTGAGCTGCATCTTGGTCATGCCGTGCGCGAAGGTGGGGCCGCCGGCGAGACTGCGCGCGAGAGATTGAGCCTCGGCGAGCACCTGATCGGCTGGTACCAGCCGGTTGTGGAAGCCCCAGCGCTCGCCCTCCTCGGCGCTCATCATTCGGCCGGTGAAGAGCAGTTCCGACGCCCGGCCATGGCCGATGATCCGCGGCAGGATCGCGCAGGCGCCCATGTCGCAGCCGGCCAGCCCCACGCGCGTGAACAGGAAGCCGACCTTCGAGTCCGGTGTCGCGATCCGCAAGTCCGACGCCATCGCGACGATCGCGCCGGCGCCGGCGCAGATGCCGTCGATCGCGGCGACGATCGGCTGCGGGCAGCCGCGCATCGCCTTGACGAGGTCGCCGGTCATCCGGGTGAAATCGAGCAGCTGAGGCATCGCCATTTCGGTCAGTGGGCCGATGATCTCATGGACGTCGCCGCCCGAGCTGAAATTGCCGCCCGCGCCGGCGATGACGACGGCCTTCACCTCGCGGGCATAGACCAGTGCCCGGAACATATCGCGCAGCTCGGCATAGGAGTCGAACGTGAGCGGGTTCTTCCGCTCCGGCCGGTTCAGCGTAATCGTCGCCACGCCGTCGGCAAAATCCCACAGGAAATGTTCCGGCCGGAAGGTCGCGGGGTTCATCGTCTCTTCCTTGTCGACGAAGCGGCGGCGATCGAGGTCTTGAGCGTGCCGAGCGCGACATAAAGCCGCTCGCGATGGGTGAAGCCCAGGCTGCCCACCATCTGCTCGATCCAGTCGCCATGGGCGCGGGCGAGACGTTGGAAATGCTGTTTGCCCTCCGCCGTGAGGGTAGCGATCGACGAGCGGCGATCGCCGGGCGCCTTCCTGAGCTCGATGAAGCCGTCGCGGACCAGCGCCTTGGCGATCTGCGTCACATTGCCGTTGGTGACCAGCATGGCCTCGGACAGCGCCCCCATCGTCAGGCCGTCCGGGTAGCGGTGCAGGGTCGCCATCATGTCGAAGCGGGGCAAAGTGGTGCCGCGCTCGGCGAAGCGGCGCTGGATCTCCTTCTCGATCGCGTCGGTGCAGGAGAGCAGGCGGAGCCAGACGCGCACGCTGTTGCGGTCGCCGAGCGCGCCGTCATGTTTCTCGCGAATGGGCTGGAAAGGCTTCATGTCACTTCTCCGCCGGCGACAATGATCGCCTGGCCTGTGATGGATCGGCTTTCGGGGAGGCATAGCCACAGCACCGCATTCGCAACCTCGTCCGGGGTGACGAGCCGGCCCTGCGGGTTGAGGCGCGCAAGCTCGGCGCGCGCCTCATCCGCGCTGCGGCCGGTCTTGTCGCTGATCCGGCTGATCGCCTGCGCGACGAGGTCGGTGTCGGTGAAGCCGGGGCAAACCGCGTTGGCGGTGACGTTGGTCGAGGCGAGCTCGGCGGCGAGCGCCCGCATCAGCCCGATCGCGCCATGCTTCGCGGCGGTGTAGGCGGCGGTGTAACGATAGCCGATCAGGCCGGCGGTCGAGGCGATGGTGACGATCCGTCCCTGCTCGGCGGCGAGCAGGTCCGGCAGCGCGGCCTGGCAGCAATGGAAGACACCGTCGAGATTGACCGCGATCATCCGCCGCCAGCTTTCCTGGCTCAGCCTGGCGAAGGGCGCGCTCTCCGCGGCGCCGGCATTGTTGACCAGGATCGTGATCGGCCCCTGCATCGCGCGCGCCTCGGCGAAGGCGCGGTCGACCTCGGCGCGGTCGGTGACATCGGCGGTGGCGAAGAATCCGGCACCGGTGGCGGCGATCTCCAGCGGCTCGCGGCGGCGGCCGATCAGGGTGACGCGCGCGCCATCGGCGGCGAGAACACGGGCGGTCGCGGCGCCGATCCCGGTGCCGCCCCCCGTGACGACGGCATGCTGTCCGTCCAGTCTCATGCCTTGAGTTCCGCTTCGCGTTGCAGGTTGCGCGCGAGCTGGGCCATGCCGCCGAGATAGGGCGGCGGCACGGCGACGCGGCGATAGTCCTGGCTGGCCGCCGCGCGCAGCGTCCAGCTCGGATCGATCAGATGCGGTCGGGCGAGCGCGACGAGGTCGGCGCGGCCGGCGGCGAGGATCGAGTTCACATGATCGGGCTCGTAGATGTTGCCGACCGCCATCGTGGTCAGCCGTCCTTCGTTGCGGACCTGGTCGGCGAAGGGCGTCTGGAACATGCGGCCGTAGATCGGCTGGCAATCGGCCCAGGTCTGCCCGGCCGAGACGTCGATCAGGTCGGCGCCGGCCTCGACGAAGGCGCGTCCGATCTCGACCGCCTCGTTCGGAGTCACGCCGGCGTCGCCCATCCAGTCATTGGCCGAGATGCGCACCGACATCGGCCGCTCCGCCGGCCAGGCGTCGCGCATCGCGCGGAACACTTCCAGCGGGAAGCGAAGGCGGTTTTCGAGGCTGCCGCCATAGTCGTCGGTGCGCTTGTTGGTCAGCGGGGTGATGAAGCTGGACAGCAGATAGCCATGTGCCGCGTGCAGCTCGATCATGTCGAAGCCGGCCTCCAGTCCCATCCGCACGGCGGCGACGAACTGGTCGCGCACCGCGTCCATGTCGGCGCGGGCCATCGGCCGCGGCACCTGATTGTCGGGCGACCACCGCACGTCGGAGGCGGCCATGACCGGCCAATTGCCGCTCTCCAGCGGCACGTCATAGCCTTCCCAGCCGACCTTGGTGCTGCCCTTGGGCCCCGAATGGCCAAGCTGGAGACAGAATCTGGCCGTCGAGCTGGTGTGGACGAAATCGACGATCCGCGTCCATGCCGCGACCTGTTCGGGGGTGTAGATGCCGGTGCAGCCGGGTGTGATCCGACCCTCCGCCGAGACGCAGGTCATCTCGGTGTAGAGGATGCCGGCGCCGCCCTGCGCACGGGCACCGTAATGGACGAGGTGGAAGTCGTTCGGGCAGCCGTCGACGGCCGAATACATCGCCATCGGCGAGACGACGACGCGATTGGCGACCTCCATCCCGCGCAGCCGGAACGGGGCGAACATCGGCGGCGCGGCCTCGTTGACCGGCTTGCCCGCCGCCTTTGACTGGAACCAGCGCTCGACGCCCTCCAGCCAGGCCTTGTCGCGCAGGCGCAGATTCTCGTGGCTGACGCGCTGCGAGCGGGTGAGCAGGGAATAAGCGAACTGGATCGGCTCGAAATGGAGGTAGCGGTCCAGCGTCTCGAACCATTCGGTCGAGTTGCGGGCACTGTTCTGGAGCTTCAGCACCTCGAGATTGCGCTCCGCCTGATATTCGGCGAGCGCCGCCTCGCGGCCGAGGCCGGGGCGGTTGAGCACCTCGGCGAGCTTGATCGCGTCCTCCAGCGCCAGCTTGGTGCCCGATCCGATCGAGAAATGGGCGGTGTGCGCCGCGTCGCCGAGCAGGATCAGATTCCGGTGGTGCCAGGTGTCGCACTTGATCCGCCGGAAGATGAGCCAGGCCTGCGGCCCCGGCAGGTGCGTCGCGTTCGACATCAGCGGCGCACCATCGAGATATTTGGCGAAGATCGTTTCGCAGAGGGCGATCGCCTCTTGCTGGCTCATCCGGTCGAAGCCAAGCCCGGCCCAGGTCGCCGGGTCCATCTCGACGATGAAGGTCGAGCAATCATCGTCGAAGCGATAGGCGTGGGCCCAGATCCAGCCCGCCGCCGTCTTCTCGAACGCGAAGGTGAAGGCTTCGAACGCCTTCGGCGTGCCGAACCAGAAGAATTTGTTGCGACGGGCCTGGGTGTCGACGCCGATATGCGCCTGATAACGATCCCGGATGCGGCTGTTCGCGCCATCGGCCGCGACGACGAGGTCATAATCCGCCCAGTCGGCGAGATCGGCGCTCGCCTCCTGCTCGAAATGGAGCTGGACGCCGAGCTCGCGGGCCCGTTCCTGTAATATGTTCAGCAGCCGCTTGCGCCCGATGCCGATGAAGCCGTGGCCGGACGAGCGGATTGTCTGGCCATGAATGTGGACGTCGATATCGTCCCAATGGGCGAACTCGTCGCGGATCGTCGCGCCGCTTTGCGCGTCGTTCGCCATCAGATTCTCGACCGTCTGGTCGGAAAAGACGACGCCCCAGCCGAACGTGTCGTCGGCCCGGTTGCGCTCAAAGACGTGCACATCGTGCGCGGAATCGCGCAGCTTCATCGAAATCGCGAAGTAGAGCCCGGCGGGACCACCGCCGAGGCACGCGATCCGCATCCCCGCCTCCCAGTTCTTTAGGCCTAAAATATCCTGATCCGCGGCCGCGTCAAGACCGGCCGGAGCATGTCATCGAACCGTCATCATCCTGTCATCGCGCCTCCCCAGAAGCCGGATAGCGCAGGCGTGGACCAAGCTGCCGGGGGAGATTCGGGTGCAGGCGAACCCGCACACGGTGAAGGCGTTCGACGATGATCTCGATCGGCTCCGCGCGCTCGTGTGTGAGCTGGGCGGTCGGGCGGAGACCGCGGTCGTCGATGCGGTGGCGGCCCTGGTAAAGGCCGACGCCGGCCGAGCCGAAGCGGTGCTTGCCGGCCAGAAGGGGGTGGAGGCCCTCGTCGCGCGCATCGAGCGTGAGACGGTGCAGATGATCGCGCTGCGCTCGCCGCTCGCCGACGATCTGCGCGAGGTTCTCGCCGCATTCCGCATCGTCGCGCTGATCGCGCGGATGGCGGACAATGCGGTGAACATCGCGCGCCGCGCCATGCAGCTTGGCGAGTTCCGCGCCGCCGAGCAGACGCGCACGATCGCGGCGATGGGGGACGCGGTAACGACGATGGTGAAGGCGGCGCTGGATGCTTATTCGGTCCGCGACCCGGCGGCGGCGGCGCGCGTGCTCGCGATGGACGACGAGGTCGACGCCTTTCATGCCGGCCTCTTCGCCTCGCTCGTCGCGCATATGACCCGCCATCCGGAAACGATTACGGCGTCCAGCCATCTGCTGATGGTTTCCCAGAAGCTCGAGCGGGTCGCGGACCACGCCGCCTCGATCGCCGGCATCGTCCATTATGCCGCCACCGGCGAGGAGGCAGAGGCATGAGCCGATTGCGCTTGCTGCTTGTCGAGGACGATCCGGCGCTGACCGACCTCCTGCAATGGCATTTCGATCGCGAGGATTTCGATGTCACCCATACGGGCGACGGCGACGAGGCTCTCGAGCTGGCGGCGGAATCGCCACCCGACATCGTCCTGCTCGACTGGATGATCGAGGGCGTGTCGGGGCTCGAAGTCTGCCGCCGGCTGCGCCGCGCGCCGGCGACCGCCGGCGTGCCGATCATCATGCTGACCGGCCGGACCGAGGAAGCGGACCGGGTCAAGGGGCTGGAGAACGGCGCCGACGATTATGTCACCAAGCCGTTCAGTCCGCGCGAATTGATCGCCCGGGTCCGCGCGGTGTTGCGCCGCGCGTCGCCGACGCCCAACGAGCAGCTGCGGCTCTCCGATCTCGAAATGGATCTCATCCAGCATAAGGTGAGGCGTGGCGGGCGAAGCATCGCGCTCGGCCCGACCGAGTTCCGGCTGCTGCGGCATTTCCTTGAAAATCCGGCGCGGGTGTTTTCGCGCGAGCGGTTGCTCGACGCCGTCTGGGGTCGCGATCGCGAGATCGAGCCGCGCACCGTCGACGTCCACATCCGCCGGCTTCGCCAGGCCATCAATCTCGAGGGGCGGCCGGAGCTGATCCGTACCGTACGGTCGGCCGGCTATGCGCTCGATGACGACTCCGGGTGAGCGGCGCTCGTCGCGGCTGATTGTGGGCGGCGGGGGGTTGTCGCGGCGCTGCTCCTGTTCGTCATCTTCGCTGGCGGCTCCGACGAGGCACCGTCCGCCAGCCCGGCCGCGCCACCAACGCCGCCTCCGGCGGCCCCGCCCGTCGCCGCCGCTCCATCGCTGGCACCAGCCGCGTCTGTTTCGCCGCAGGGTCTTCGTCTCTACGGCGTCGGTGGCGCCGGCGCGATCATCGGCTTGCCGGACGGCGCGCAGCGGCTGATTCCGGTGGGACGCGACGTGCTGCCGGGGCTGACGCTCGCCTCGGTCGGCGTCGACCATGCGGTGCTGCGTTCATCGACCGCGACATACCGGCTGGGCTTCGACGGCGTGGCGGCGGGCCAGGCGGGTCCCGCGGAGCCGGGTCAGGGTCAACCGCATGGCGACCAGGCCGCGCTGCGCGTCGAAACGCTGCGCTATCGCATGGGATTGCAGCCGGTCACCACGGACGGCCGGGTGACGGGCCACATCGTTCGCGCCGGCGCGTCGATGCCGGCGCTCGAGCGGGCAGGGCTTCGTCCGGGCGACGTGATTCGCCGCGTCAACGGCTCCGAGTTCAATGGCGAGCAACTCGAGGAGCTGGCCTGGACGATGGCCAATTCGAACGAGGT
>NZ_JBQTIN010000109.1:0-11799 GCF_052388015.1 Sphingosinicella sp. | reverse complement strand
TAAGCAAGACCCTGAGCGGTGCGCGCCGATTGCGAACCGACCTGACCGATCTCTTCGCAAAGTCGACAGACGCCTTCCTGACGCCCACGGACGCAGCCCGTGGCTGCCTCCTTATTGGCACCGCCTCGGTCGAGGCCGTGCATCGACCGGCGGTGCGCCGGGTTCTCCGGGAGAGCCTCGATACGTTCAACGCGATCCTCGAGGAACGCCTGCGCAGAGCAATTGCCGAAGGCGAGCTGGATTCTGACGCGGACCCGGCAGGACTTGCGTCGGTTATCTCCGCCATGATGCATTCACTCGCCGTTCGGGCGCGCGCAGGCGAATCGCGGCGCGCGCTCGACAAGCTTGGCAAGTCGGCCCTCAACCTGATCTGTGGCAAGCAGGCGAAGCGGCGCTGCTGAGATGTCGGGTGGCGGCGCGCGCCATTCCCCACAAATGTCGGATCGCTGTGTGTCGGATTGTTCATCCGCCGTTTCGCGATCATAACGCATATTCATGGTCGCGCGCTTTGTCTCCGCCGCTTCCGGCGATTGCGGCGCGCGAGGGGAGAGTAGGGAAATGAAGCGTTTCGTTGTTGCCGCGGCCTTGCTCGCGATGACTTCGCTATCGGCGCCGTCGGCGATCGGCCAGAGCGCAAGCGCGCCGGCGCCGGCCGCGACGCTCGCGATCGGGCAGAACCAGTCCGGCGAGCTGACGACGAACGACAATCAGCGCCGCTCCGGCAAATATGAAGACGTCTACGAGTTCGAAGGGCGGCGCGGCCAGCGCGTCGACCTGAGGCTCCGGGCGGACGATTTCGATCCCTATCTCGTCGTCACCGGCCCGCAGGGCTTCAACATGGCGAATGACGACGAGGAGGGCGGCAACGGCTCGCTGCACAGCCGCCTTGTCCTCGAGCTGCCGGCGGACGGCCGTTACCGGGTGTCGGTGACCAGCTTCCGGCCGGGCGAGACCGGGCGCTACAGCCTTGCCGCCGCGCCGGCCGCCGCAAACGCCCAGATCACCCGGGTCGAGCCGGCGACGCCGATCGCCATCGGCCAGACCGTCGACGGCCGGTTCGCGAGCGGAGAGGGCGCGCGCAACGAGCGCTACCGCTTCTCTGCCCGGCGCGGCGAGCGGGTGCGGATCGAGGCCAGCTCCGAGGCGTTCGACACGATCCTGACGCTGAGCCGCCCCGACGGGACGCAGGACGTCAATGACGACACGACCATCGACGGCCGCACGTCGCTCAACAGCCGGATCGACACGGTACTGTCCGAGGATGGCGACTATACGATCGCGGTCAGCTCCTACCGGCCGGACGGCGCGGGCGCCTATCGCCTGAGCCTCGCCCGCTCGCCCGGCAGCCCGCGCCAGGCCAACGTGCCGGGCGGGCAACGGGTGATCGCATTGCTGGTCGGCGTTTCCGATTATGAGCGGACGTCCGATCTCGCCAACACGGACGACGATGCGACGGAGCTCTACGCGACCTTGCAGCGCAACGGCGTGCTGCACCCGGCGAGCATCGTCCTGACCAACCGCCAGGCGACCCGCGCCGCGGTCACCGCCGCCTTCCGCCGGATCGCGGCGGCCGCCGGCCCGAACGACCTGTTCGTGTTCCTCTTCTCCGGCCATGGCGACCAGATCGACGTGCCGGTGAGCGCGGCCGAACTGGACGGGCGATCGGAGACGATCGAATTGTTCGACGCGCCGATGACCGATGCCGAATTCGCGCCGCTGTTCCGCAGCGTCCGGGCCCGGATGTCCTTCCTGGCGCTCGATTCCTGCTATGCGGGCGGTTTCCGCAACCTCGTCGACCGGCCGAACGTAATCGGCATGTTCAGTTCGGAGGAGGATCTCACCAGCCTGGTCGCGAGCCGCTATCAGGCGGGTGGCTTCCTGTCCTACTTCATGCGGCTGGGGCTGGGCGGAGAGGCCGACGACGACGGCGACCGGATCGTCACCGCGGGCGAGCTTTCCGCTTATGTCCGCCGCCGCTTCCGCCGCGAGGGCGATGTGCCCGCGACGACGCGGGAGGACGAGCGCAATTTCCAGAACATCCTGGTCGATCGCGGCGGCGTCCATGTTGACGATGTGATCGTCCGGCTCGGTGGCGTGCAGGTCGCGGCGGCGCAGACGCCGCCGGCGCCGCGCCCGGCGGTGGTCCAGCGGCAGCCTGAGGAGGCCCAGGTTGGGCCTGAGTCGGAGGAGCAGGCCCTGCAGGATGACGGCCAGTTCGCGCCGGACGATGCGCAGGCCGATGCCGGCGGCAAGCCGGAGGGCGAGGGCGACGAGCCCCTCGGCGACGAGGGCCCGGAGCGCCGCTAGGCGAGATCGGGCAGGCCGAGCAGATCGAGCAGCGCCGCTCGCGCTGCCTCGATTTGTGCGCGCAGGCCGGGAGCGGCGAGGTTCTCGGGCGCGATTCGCTCCGGCCAATATGCTTCGACGCAGGCCGCGATGCGGTCGAGCTTCGCCTCGTCGACCAGGAAGCGGGGATCGACCGTCGCCGGATCGGCGACGACGCGCAGCCTGAGGCAGGCGGGGCCGCCGCCATTCGCCATCGATTCGCGCACGTCGACGGTGAGCGCGCGGCGGATCGGGCCGTTGCCGGCGACCATCCGCTCCAGCCACGCCGCGACGCGGGGCGTTTCCTTTGCCTCGCTCGGCACGATCAGCGCCATCGTGCCGCCCGGCAGGGTGACGAGCTGGGCATTGAACAGATAGGAGCGGATCGCCTCGTCGAGGCTCACATCAGCGGCAGGCACCTCGACGATTTCGACCTCGGGCATGAGCCGGCGGAGGTCGGCATAGAGCCCGGGCCGGTCGGCGAAGGCCTGCTCGTGCGCGAGCAGCACCGTCTCGTTGGCGACGGCGACGACGTCGTTGTGAAACGCGCCGGCGGCGATCGCTTCCTCCGATTGCGCCGCGAACAGCCTGTGGTCGGGATCGAGGCCATGCAGGCGCGCGATCGCCTTCGACGCCTCGGCATGCTGGCGGGCGGGGAAGCCGCCGCCGCTCACGCCATAGACGAAGATCTCGACGCCAGGCGCGCCGTGGCGCGGGCAGAGCCGCATATGATTGGCCGCGCCCTCGTCGCCGAAGGTGGCGGGGACGGGCGCGTGAACCCGGAAATGCGCCGCGTCGGCGAAGGCCAGCCGCAGCTGGGCCAGCGTCTCCGGCCATTCATGGCTGCGATGCGCCATGGTGCGCAGATTGGCGACGGTAAGATGGCAGCGGCCGTCCGCCGTGTCGGCCGCCGGCGAGACGGTCGCCGCATTGGCCGCCCACATCGCCGCGGCGGAGAAAGCGGCGGCACGCAGCACATCGTCGGCTTCCGATACATCGGTGCCCAGCTCGGTTAGCCAATCCGTGTTCGGCCGCCTGTGCGGCAGCAAAATGCCTTGGGCGAGGCCGAGCCCAAGGTTGTGGCGCATCTTGGCGAGGCCCTGCAGCGCCGCCGCCCGCGGCGCCGAGACCCGGCCCTTGTTGGCGGTGGCGGCTAGGTTGCCGAGGCTGAGGCCGGCATAATTGTGGCTCGGCCCGACGATGCCGTCGAAATTGATCTCGACCAGCGCCATGCTCAGCGGCCGATCGCGTGGAAGCTGTCGCCCGGTTCAAGGCCGAGCATCTGCGTCGCCTTTTCGTCGAGCGTCGCGCCGTCCGCTCGCACGCCCACCTTGCCGTAACAGGCGACGAAATCCTTGAGATGGCCGGCGGCGACCATCTGGCTCTCGCCGTCCCCGGCGACGCCGGCCAATATCTGCTCCTTCGATTCGCGGATCGTGCGGATGTCGTCGGTGTCGACCGACATGGTGGGGCCGCCGTCGAAAATGTCGACATATTCGCCGCCCTCGAATCCCTCGTCCTCCAGCATCCGCATCGCGGCGCGGCCCGTGAGATGCGGCACCGCCATGATCGCCCGCGCCGCTTCCGACAGCATCGCCGTGTAGATCGGCGTCTTCGGCATCAAATCGGCGATGAAGCGGGTGCCGTGGACGCCGTTGAACGAGTCCGCCTCCTGGAAATTCATGCCGAAGAAGCGGCCGGCGATGGCGTCCCAGAAAGGCGAGCCGCCCGCCTCGTCGAGCACGCCACGCAGCTCCGCGAGCACGGTGTCGGCGAAACGGGCGCGGTGGAGCTTGATGAACAGATAGCGGCTGCGCGCGAGCAGCACGCCCAGACCGCCGGAGCGCGACTCCGGGTGCAGGAACAGGCCGCCGACCTCCGAGCTGCCCTCGAAGTCGGTGCACAGGCTCAGCATTTCGGCGCGGAAGGTCTTGCCGAGCTCCGGAGAGGTCTGGGTCATGGCGCTGACCCGGTAGGAATAGAAAGGCTGACGCAGGCCGACCCGGCTGAACACCTGACAGGTGCCGCGGATCGCTCCGGTATCGACATTCTCCAGCACGAAAACGAACAGATCGCCGAGTGGATCGCCTTCCTCGCTGGAAAAGGCCTCCTCGGAGCGGGCGAGCTTGGCGGTGAGCGCTCCCTTGTCCTGCGGCAGGTTGGTGAAGCCGCCGCCCGTCAGCATCGCCATGTCGTAGATCGCGCCGAAATCGTCGGGCCGCGCCGGACGAACCCTGAAGCTCACAAACCCTCCCCATCGGCCAGTCGCAGGATCGTCAGCGCCGACAATTGCGCGCGCTCGACCAGGCTGTCGACGATAAGAAATTCCTGGTCGGAATGGATCGACCCGCCGCGCGCGCCCATCGTGTCGACCACCGGCACGCCGCAGGCGGCGATATTGTTGCCGTCGCAGACGCCGCCGGTATCGCGCCAGCCGATCGGCTGGCCGAGATCGGCGCCGCAGCTTTTTACCAGCTCGAACAAGCGGGTCGTTGCGGCGTCCATCGGCTTGGGCGGGCGGCCGAATCCGCCATGGATGTGGATGCTCACGTCATGCGCGGCGGCGATAGTGGTGACGGTCTCGTCGATCAGCGCTCTGGCGCGCGCCTCGTCCTCCGGCGTCATGGGGCGCAGATTGACGCGCAGCACCGCATGATCGGGCACAACATTGTTCGGGCCGCCGCCGTCGATCTTCGCGGGGTTGATCTTGAGCCCGGCATCACGCGCCTCGGCCAGTCGCAGCGCCAGCGCTGCGGCGGCGAGCAAGGCGTTGCGGCCTTCCTCGGGATTGCGGCCGGCATGGGCAGCGCGGCCGGTGACGATGAGCGAGAAATTGCCGCTTCCCGGCCGCGCACCGGCGAGCGTGCCGTCGGGCAGCGCGGAGGGTTCGTAAGTGAGCGCCGCTTTCTTGCCCCGCGCCGCCTGGGCGATCAGCGCCGCCGAGCCGGCCGAGCCGACCTCCTCGTCGCTGTTGATCACGACCTCATAGCCGATCCGCTCGGCCAGCGGCGACGCCTCCACGGCCCGCAAGGCGGCGAGCAAGATCGCGAGGCCGCTCTTCATGTCGGCGACGCCGGGACCGCCGAGCACGCCAGTCTCGCGCCAGAACACGGTCTGGAAGGGATGATCGGCGGCGAACACCGTGTCCATATGACCGGTCAGGAGCAGCTGGATCGGCGCCTCGGGCCGCACCCGCAGATGCAGGTTGCGGCCATGGGCGATCTCGCTCCGCGACCCGTCCGCCGCCACCGCCTCGACCGGCGCGGCGGCCTGAAGCTCGATCGCGCCAGGCAGGTCGGCGAAGGCATCGGCGAGCGGCGCTGCCACCGCGTCGAGCCCGGCAAGGTTGCGCGAGCCGCTGTTGATCGCCGCCCATTGCTCGACCTGGGCGAGCATCGGCGCGTCGGCGCAATGCTCGACCGCCGCCGCCTCGATCGTGGAGAGACCCTGCATCGCGCTCGCCTTAGCCGGACCGAAACTGGCTGGCTACCTTGCGGGGGCCTATGGGGTACGCTAGAACATTAAGCGAACATGGGAGGACGCGATGCTCCTGAACGGCGTTCCCGAAGCCTATCGTCACTATTCGAAACGTGCCGTGCCGCGGGGCGTGCTGGAGTCGGGCGGCGCGATCATCAAGCTCTATCATCTCGAGAAAGCGGGCGAGCCCGTGCCGCCACCGCTCGCCGAGGCGGCGTGCGCCTGGCTGGACGCGCAGGCCGGCAGCGTGTTCGTCGCCGGCGACCTGGGATTCGTCATCCTCCATCGCTGCGGCGCCGATTTCCATTTCCTGCTCCCGGTCTTCTGGCGGGGCGCGAACGAAGCGTGGGAGACAGTCGCCTATCATCATGGCGACATGACCGGCTTCGAGCGCTTCGATCCGGCCTATCCGGTGATGGCCGGACGCGAGATCGCGCCGCGCCCGACCTTCTGTGTCTGGGAGCTGGCGATCGTCGCGCATGAGGCGCTGGCCTGGTCGCGGTTCCTTGCCGGGGACCGGGACGAAGCGGCGCTCGCCATATGGCGCGCCGACACGCTCGAAGCCGAGGTCTGAGATGGTGGACGACGGGCGCCGCGACTTCGATTTCCTGATCGGCGAGTGGCGGGTGACGCACCGGCGCCTGCGCCGGCGGCTCGCCGGCTGCACCGAGTGGGAGGAGAGCCACGGCACCCTGTCCCAGCGCAGCCTGCTCGGCGGCCTGTGCAATGGCGGGGAGCATTTGACCGAGCCGCCGGGCGTTTCCGGCGTCGCGATCCGCACGTTCGATCCCGCGAAGCGGGTCTGGTCGATCTACTGGGTTGGGCAGGACGGCTTGCTTGGCCTGCCGGTTCATGGCGGTTTCGCGGATGGTGTCGGCGTTTTCGAGGGCGAGGACGAGCATGACGGCCGCCCGGTGAAGGTCCGCTTCCGCTGGACGCGTGACGGGCCGGATAAGGCGCGCTGGGAGCAGGCCTTCTCGGCGGACGGTGGCGCGAGCTGGGAGGTCAATTGGGCGATGGATTTCGTCCGCGCCGCCTAGCGCGTCGGCCTTGTTGACCGGTTCGCCCAGCCTACCTATAGCGCCGGCTCGCTTTCGGGGCGGAGTAGCTCAGCTGGTTAGAGCAGCGGAATCATAATCCGCGTGTCGGGGGTTCAAGTCCCTCCTCCGCTACCATCCTCGATCCCTTTTCTCGTCTTTCTGCTGCGGTCGGGCCTATCGCTGTCCAAATCGGATGAGCGCGCCACTAGAATTGGCGAAGTAAAAGGAGTATTGTGTTCTTGTCCTGCAAAGAGGGGAGCATGACGATGACAGCAACACGCAAACTGAGTCGCAGATCGTTCCTTGCACGAGTGGCGGGCGGAGCCGTCGTTGGCGGCGGCGCCATGGTCGCGCTCGCCGAAACCGCCGCTGCGTTTCAGCGCTCGGTGACCGATGCCGACAATGGACCGATCACCGACGGTGCCGGCAATGGCCGCGGCCGCCGCATTCCGCGCTGCACGGACAACGATTCCGGCACGAACTCCGATCGCGCCGGGCAGGGCCGCGGAAGCGGTCGGACCGACAGCGACTCGGGGTCGCGCAGCGATCCGGCCGGCTGCGGCCGCCGCCGCTAGGTCAGCACCGGGAGCGGGTCAGCCGACCCGCTCCAGATAGCCGGCGGCCCAGAGCCGCTGGAGCAGCTCGTCCGGATTCTCGCATTTGAGGTCGGCGGCGATGAAAGGCGTGCCGGACAGCGCGCGCTCGAGCGCGTCGCCTTCCTCCTGCTTGAAGTCGAGATCGCCGCCGGGGCCGATCAGGACCAGCTTGCCGTCGTCATCCTCGGCGACGTTCCAGGGCGCATAGCGGCGGCGGCAGTAGCGGTCGTCGGGCGTGGGCGCGACCCGCGAGGCGGCGATCACGCCGGAGATATTCGGCTGGCGGGCGCGGATGAAATTGTCGGCGAGCAGATCGAAGGCGCTGTCCATCTGCGCCTTGTCGCTGATCGTGTTGATCAGCTCGTCGAAATAGCGCGCCGCCGCTTCCCGGTCGAACGCGCGGTCGGCATAACCGGCCGGCAGCGAGCGGCGGAAGGCCGGCTCGGTCAGCGCCAGTTCGGAGATCGATTCGAGCAGCAGGTCGGCCCAGGTCTTGGTGATCAGGCCGACGGTGATGTGCAGGCTCGGCTCGTCGCCGCTATTCTCCGCGTCGTGCATCAGGCCGCGCGGCATGTAGATGCAGTCGCCGGCATTCATCGTGAAGGTCTGGCTCGGCTCGCCGGCCTGATGGGTGGCGACCTCGAAAGTTTCGCCGCGGAAGGGCGTGGTGACCGGCGTGCCGTAGATCCGCCAGGCCTTGGAGCCCGCGATCTGCATCACGAACACATCGTGATTGTCATAATGGGGCGGAAAGCCCTGGGTGGCCTTGCCTTCCTCGCGGCTCGGCGGGGTCAGATAGATGTTGGTCTGGACGTGGCAGGTGAAGACCTCCTCCAGCGAGCGGCAGAACTCGCCGAGATTGTACATCGAGCTGTGGAGGTGCGGCAGGATGATCGTCGCGCCGCGCAGATATTCCTCGGTCACCGCGACCTGGATGACCCGGCCGTCCTCGTCGAGATAGGCCTCGCGGGTAATCCGGTTATGCTTGTTGGAAAGGTCCAGCATGCCCTCGCGCAGATCGGCGCTGGCGATGAACTGGTCGAGCGAATCGAGGGTGAGCAGGTCGGCATAGCGGTCCGGCTCGTGGCGCAGGTTGAGCAGCTCCTTCTGCTCGTAAATGCTGGCGAGGAACTCCTCCCGCGCGACCGGCGCGATCAGGAAGCCGAGCGCATCTTCTTCCCAGCTTGGATTGTGGCCGTCCGCATCGACCGCCTTCAACGCCTGCTTCCTGGTCGCCATATCTGCCTCCCCAACGCGAGCGCCAGTGTATCGACAGGCGGGCAGGGCCGGAAGCCGCTAATTGACGGCGAAAACGGTCACCAGCCCGTGATCTTGTCCCAGCGATCGACGATCTCGCCGCCGCCGTCGACGACGAGATAATGATCGTAGGGCGCCGCGGTCATACAGACATGGTTGGGCAGGACGCGGACCTTCGCGCCTACGGCCAGGCGGGCGAGGATTTCCGGCGGCACGCCGTCGATCTCGCCATGCTCCTGATGAACGCCGTTGACAATCAGGCGACCAAGCGAAGCGCCGCCGTCGATATCGACCACGACGCCGTAGCCGAGATCGTGCGGCAAAGCGGCCGTGGATCGGTCCTTCGATAAGGCAAGGCCGCCGGCGTTGATCACCACGCGGCCGCGCGCCTCGCTCCGGCCGATGACGCTGGCCAGCACCGAAACGGCAATATCCTCTTCGTCCTGAACGCCGATGCCGGCCTGGAAGAGGTCGCCGGCCGTGTAGACGCCGGCGCGGATCTCGGTGAGGCCCTCGCCCGAAGCCATGAACGTCGCGGTCGGCGACGATCCGGCACTGACCCCCGGCACCTCGAACCCTGCCGCACGCAACCGCTCCGCCGCGGCAACGACGGCGCTGCGCTCCTCTTCCGCGATCTCGACAAGCGCCTCGACAGACCGGGCGCTATAGGAATGGCCGCCATGGGTGGCCACGCCCGACAGCCGAATGCCGCCATCGCGAAGGATCGTGGCGATCTCGACCAGCGCCGGGTCCTGTGGGTCGACACCGGTGCGGCGCCCGCCGCTTTCGATCTCGATCCAGACGTTGAACGGGCGGTTGGCCGGTGCCGCCGCGGCCGCGACCGCGCGCGCGGCCTCGACGCTGTCGAGGAAGAAGCTGAAGCGAGGCACGCGCTCCGCAATCTTCTTCGCACGCAACAGCTTGTCCGGCGTGATGCAGACGGCATATTGAATGTCGGCGATGCCGTGGCCGGCGAAATATTCCGCCTCGCGCAGGGTGGAAACGGCGATGCCGCCATGCGCCGGATCGATCGCGAGCCGTGCCGCGTCGATCGACTTCAGCGTCTTCAAATGCGGGCGCAGGCCGACACCCAGCGAGCGGCATTTCGCCAGCATCCGCGCGCAATTGCGCGTGAGCCGGCCCCGGTCGAGGACCAGCGACGGCGTCGGCGCATCGGCGAGGCTCTTCAAGTCAGGCGTCGGCCTTGGCCGCGGGAATGACGCCGCGGCGGATCTGGTCGAGCTCGATGCTCTCGAACAAGGCCTTGAAATTGCCCTCGCCGAAGCCCTCATTGCCCTTGCGCTGGATGATCTCGAAGAAGATCGGGCCGACCATATTCTCGGTGAAGATCTGGAGCAGCAGCCCCTCGCCGGTCTCGGGCGAGCCGTCGATCAGTATCCGGCGCTGACGCATGGCGGCGACATCATGGGCGTGGCCGGGAATGCGCTGGTCGATCATGTCGTAATAGGTGTCGGGGCTGTCCTGGAACTTGATCCCGTTGGCGCGGAGCTTGTCGACCGTCGCGAAGATGTCGTCGGTCGCGAAGGCGAGGTGCTGGATGCCCTCGCCTCCATATTCCTTCAGATATTCCGCGATCTGCGAATAATCGTCCTGGCTCTCGTTCAAGGGGATGCGGATCTTGTCGTCCGGCGCCGTCATCGCACGCGAGAGCAAGGCGGTCTGCTTCCCCTCGATGTCGAAATAACGGATCTGGCGGAAGTTGAAGATCCGCTCGTAGAACTGGGCCCAGTGATCCATCCGGCCGCGGTTCACATTGTGGGTCAGGTGATCGAGCGTGTGCAGGCCGACGGCGTTGTCGTTGGGGCTGGCGCCCGGCACCGGCTCGAAATCCACGTCATAGATCTGGTCGGCGCCGTAGCGGTCGACGAGATAGAGGAACGAGCCGCCAATCCCCTCGATCGCCGGAATTTCCAGCTCGCCGGGCCCGCGCGGGCTCTCGACCTCGGTCGCGCCGCGGGCGACGGCGTCGGCGATCGCCTGCTTCGAATCGCGTACCCGGAAGGCCATGCCGTTGGCGCTGGGGCCGTGGAGCTTGCGGAATTCGGCCGGCTGCCCCTCCGGCTCCATGTTGAGGATGAAGTTGATGTCGCCCTGCGCATAATGGCGCACCTGCTTGGAGCGGTGGTTTCCCACATGGGTGAAGCCCAGCTTCTCGAACAGATCCGCCATCGCCGCCGGATGGGGGCTGGTGAACTCGACGAACTCGAAGCCGTCGAGGCCGATCGGATTGTCGCGGGCGGTCATTGCAGGGTCCTTCGTATGGGGGTCGGCGCGCCTTTATCAGCGGCTGTGGATAGAAGCAAAAGCGCCATTGCGCGGGGGGTGGCGGCCTCTTAACTCGCTTCCATGACCGCTACGCACTCCTCCCGGATGATCATCCTCGGCTCCGGCCCGGCCGGCCTGACCGCCGCCATCTATGCCGCCCGCGCCGGCCTCGCGCCGATCGTGATCCAGGGCATCCAGCCCGGCGGCCAGCTCACGATCACCACCGACGTGGAGAATTATCCCGGTTTCGCGGACGTGATCCAGGGCCCCTGGCTGATGGAGCAGATGCAGAAACAGGCCGAGCATGTCGGCACCCAGATGGTCTGGGACCATATCGTCGAGGTCGACCTCTCCGAACGGCCATTCCGGCTGAAGGGCGACGGCGGCACGGTCTATCTCGGCGACACGCTCGTCATCGCCACGGGCGCGCAGGCGCGCTGGCTCAACCTGCCGAGCGAGGAGCGGCTGAAGGGGAAGGGCGTTTCGGCCTGCGCGACCTGCGACGGCTTCTTCTATCGCGGCAAGAAGGTGATCGTGATCGGCGGCGGCAACACCGCGGTCGAGGAAGCGCTCTACATGACCAACCACAGTCATGACGTCACTCTGATCCACCGCCGCGACAGCCTGCGCGCCGAGAAGATCCTGCAGAAACGGCTGTTCGCCCATCCTAATATCAAGGTGATGTGGAATCGCGAAGTCGCCGATTTCGTCGGCGAGGGCACGCCGGAAGGGCTGGTCGCGGTGAACCTGCGCGACACGGTGACCGGCGCGATCGAGCGGCTCGACACGGAAGGGGCGTTCGTCGCGATCGGCCATGT
>NZ_JBQTIN010000108.1:0-18573 GCF_052388015.1 Sphingosinicella sp. | reverse complement strand
AGCCGGCGAGCAGGTCCGCGCCCTCGGGCGTCTCGACCGAAGCCTGGAGCGCGCTCACCCGGGCGAGCAGGCGGACCAGATCGTCTTCCGGCTCGCCCCTGTCGCGGCCCATGGCGAAGACCGCGTCGATCAGATCGTGGCGGACCCCCGCCTCGCGCTGCTGGACCTTCAGGCGGTCACCGAGAAAATCGAGCAATTGCTCCGCGACGTCGGTTGCCTCCTCGATGATCTTGCCGCGCTCCACGTTGGGGGTCAGCGCCGAATCCCAGCGGACGAGGACATGATCGCCGTGGCGATAAGTGAAGCCGCCGACGCTCGCGGTGATCTCATGTTCTTCTTTGTCGCCGTCGAGCAGATCGGGATAGGTGACCGAGGCGAGCGCCCCCATCCGCGCGACGGCACCCAACACCGCAGCCTGCACGAACACATCAGCGAGGGGCAGGCGCAGGCTATTGCAGGTGACGAGGCGGATCAGCGCCAGAGCGGCGCGGCGCAGCGCGAAGGGATCGCGCGAGCCGGTCGGCTTTTCGCCGATCGAGAAGAAGGCGACGAGGGTATCAACGCGGTCGGCGAGGTTGACCGCGACGGTGATCGGATCAGTCGGCACGTCGTCGCTTTGCCCGGCCGGCCTGTAATGATCGCGAATCGCGTTCGAGACCGCCTCGCTCTGCCCCTGGGCGCGGGCGTAATAGCTGCCGATCACGCCCTGCAGCTCGGGGAACTCGCCCACCATCTCGGTGACCAGATCGGCCTTGGCGAGCCGCGCCGCTGCCTTCACATCGGCCATGTCGGCGCGGATGAAGCGCTCCCGCACCAGCCATTCGGCGAGCTTCGCGACCCGCTCCGCCTTCAGCGCGACGGTGCCGAGCCTCTCGTGGAAGACGATGCCGGCGAGCTTCGCCGCCTGATCGGCCAGCGGCGTCTTGAGGTCCTGATCCCAGAAGAAGCGCGCGTCGGAGAGGCGGGCGGTGAGCACCTTCTCGTTGCCGGCAACGACGGCGGCGGGATCGGAGGAGGCGATGTTGGCGACGCAGACGAAGCGGTGGGAGAGCGCGCCCTCCTCGCCGCAGCAGGCGAAATATTTCTGGTTCACCCGCATGGTGAGCTGGATGAGCTCGCGCGGGAGCGCGAGGAAGGATTCGTCGAAGCTGCCCTTGAGCGGCACCGGCCATTCGGTGAGGCCGGCATTCTCCGCCACCAGCCCCTCGTCGGGAATCGTTTTCGTGTTGCGCTGGAGCTTGTCCGATCCTTCACGGATAATCGCCTTACGCTCCTCCTGATCAACGACGACGTGGCAGGCGCGCAGCTTCTCGACATAATCATGGGCACCGCCGATCGTGATCTTGCCCGGATGGTGGAAGCGGTGGCCGACGCTCGCGGCGCCGGCTTTGACGCCGGCGACCTCGAAATCGACGACCTTGTCGCCGAGGATCGCGACGATGCCGTGCAGCGGGCGGACCCAGCGCGGACTCTCCGTCGAGATCGATGCCTCGCCCCAGCGCATCGACTTGGGCCAGGGGAAGGCGCGGACGATGGCGGCGATGGCCTCGGTCAGCACTCCGGCGGTCGGGCGGCCGGGCTTGTCGATCGTGGCGAAGAAGACGCCGTCGCGCTCGACGAGCTGGCTTTCGGTGAGGCCGGTCTTGCGGAGGAACCCTTCCAGCGCCTGCGGCGGTGCGCCGACGCGAGGTCCCTTCAATTCCTCCGACACCGCCTCGGTCGCGTCCGGCAGGCCGCGGGCGATGAGGGCGAGGCGGCGCGGCGTCGCATAAGTCTCGATCGCTTCCGCCTTCAGCCCGGCCTCGCCGAGCTGCTCCTCGAACAGCCGCGCCAGATCGGCGCGCGCCTTGTCCTGCATCCGCGCCGGAATCTCCTCGGAGAGGAGCTCGAGCAGGAAATCAGCCATGAAGGCAGACCCTCACCCTGCCCTCTCCCGCAAGCGGGAGAGGGTGAGCTCGGCGCCCTTCACCGATGCGGGCGCACTCCTTCTCCCGCCCGCGGGAGAAGGTTGGGATGAGGGTCTTAGCTCGCGTCACGCCGCCCACCCGTGCTTGTCCATCCAGGCCTGACAGGCGCCCACCGCCAGCTCGCGGACGCGGCCGATATAGGCCTGGCGCTCGGCGACCGAGATCACGCCGCGGGCCTGAAGGGTGTTGAAGATGTGGCTCGCCCTGATCGCCTGGTCGTAAGCGGGGAGCGGCAGCTTCGCCTCGATGCAGCGGCGGCATTCCTCCGCGGCTTGCCGGAATCGGTCGAACAGGCTGTCGGTGTCCGCGACCTCGAAATTATAGGCGCTGAACTCGACCTCGTTCTCGTGAAAGACCTGGCCATAGGTCACGCCCTCGTCGTTGAAGGCGAGATCGTAGACGCTGTCGACGCCCTGGATGTACATCGCGAGGCGCTCGAGCCCGTAGGTGAGCTCGCCCGCCACCGGTTTGCAGTCGAACCCGCCAACCTGCTGGAAATAAGTGAACTGGGTCACCTCCATGCCGTCGCACCAGACCTCCCAGCCAAGGCCCCAGGCGCCGAGCGTCGGGCTCTCCCAATCGTCCTCGACGAAACGAATGTCGTGCTTCAGCGGATCGACGCCGATCGCCGCGAGCGAACCCAGATAGAGATCCTGCAGGTCCGGCGGGCTGGGCTTCAGGATCACCTGATACTGGTAATAATGCTGCAGCCGGTTCGGGTTGTCGCCGTAGCGGCCGTCGGTCGGGCGGCGGCTGGGCTGGACGAAGGCGGCCTTCCAGGGATCGGGCCCGAGCGCGCGCAAGGTCGTCGCCGGATGGAAGGTGCCGGCGCCCATCTCCATGTCATAGGGCTGCAGGATGAGGCAGCCCCGATCGCTCCAATAATGATGGAGGGTCAGGATCAGCTGCTGGAAGGAGAGCGGGGAGCCCAAGTTTATGCGCCTTCGCACCTGCAACATGAGGGTCTCGAGGCTTTGGCGCATGGGGCGGAGCGGGTCAAGGAGGCGCCTGCTAGGATCGTTTACCCCTTTCCGCTAAGCCGCTCCGCAGCATGAAGAAGCTCATCAGAATGCTTGGCGTGGCGGCGCTCGCCTGTTCGCTTCCGGCGAACGCCCAGCTGCGGCGCGCACCTCCCGCACCGGCGCCCGCAGCAGAGACGCCCCTCCCCGACGCCGATCCCGCGCTCTGGGTGGTGCGCGACGCGGACACGACCATCTACCTGTTCGGCACCTTCCACATGCTCGACGGCCGGCCCTGGTTCGACGACGAGGTCAGGGCCGCCTTCGAGGCGTCGAGCGAGCTGGTGCTGGAGGCGACGCAGCCGGAAGAGCAGGGCGCGATCGCCCAGATGGTCGCGCGCTATGCGATGGACACGCAGGGCCGGCCGCTGTCGCAGCGGCTGCCGCCGGAAGAGAATGAGCGGTTGAACCGGGCCCTGGCGGACGTCAACCTGTCGATCCTGGCCGCCGCGCCGGTCGATCCCTGGTATGCGTCGATCTCGATCACGGTCGCCGCCGTCCAGCGCGCCGGGCTGCTCGGCGCGAACGGGGCGGAAGGCGTGCTGAGCACCGCGGCGCGGGCGCGGGGCATGCCGATCGGCCAGCTGGAGAGCTTCGAATGGCAGATGCAGCTGCTCGACGGCATTCCGGAGGACCTCCAGCTGTTCCAGCTGAGGGCCACGCTGCGCGAGCTTTCCCGGCTGCAGGAGATATTGGGGCCGGCGCTCGCCGCCTGGTCGCGCGGCGACGTCGAGCGGCTGGCCGCGGTGCTGGACGATCCCACCAATGACGACCCGCGCCTCCGCCGCATCTTCCTCTCCGAGCGCAACGCGACCTGGGCGCGCTGGATCCGGGAACGGATGGCGCGGCCGGGGACTTTGTTCATCGCCGTCGGCGCCGGCCATCTCGCCGGGCGCGACAGCGTGCAGGCATTGCTCGCCGAGGCGGGGATTCGGGCCGAGCGTGTGCCGCATGTGGAGACGCCCTAGCCTCGGCTTGCCTCTGAGCCCCCCTTCGCCTATAGGCGCGCCTCCCCGGCCATGGTCATCCCTGGAGGCGTGGCGGGGCATGTGAACATTCCGCATTCGGAGACAAGAAAATGAGCGAACAGCTGACGCTGTCGGCCGAGACGCGCGAACTGGCTGGCAAGGGAGCCTCCCGCGCACTGCGTCGCGAAGGCCGGGTCCCCGCCGTGGTCTACGGCAACAATGAAGCGCCGCTTTCCATCCATCTGGAGGAGAAGGTGCTGATGAAGATGCTGCACACCGGGCACTTCATGAACTCGGTGGTGATGATCGACGCCGGCGGCCAGACCACCCGGACGCTGCCCAAGGACGTCCAGTTCCATGCCGTGACCGATCGGCCGGTCCATGTCGATTTCCTGCGCATCTCCGAGCATGCCCAGGTCACCGTCGCGGTGCCGATCAACTTCATCAACGAACTGAAGTCGCCCGGCATCAAGCGCGGTGGCGTGCTGAACGCGGTCCGTCACGAGCTCGAGCTGGTCTGCGACGCGGCCGAAATCCCGAATGACGTGATCGTCGACCTGGCCGGCACCGACATCGGCGATTCGATCCATATCAGCCAGGTCACCCTGCCCAAGGGCACGACCAGCGCGATCACCGACCGCGACTTCACGATCGCGACGATCGTCGCGCCGTCCGGCGTCAAGTCCGAGGCGGCGGAAGCCGCTGCCGCCGCTGAAGGCGGCGAGGAAGAGCCCGGCGCGGACGAAGTGCCGACCGTGGGCGAGGCCGAGACGGAAGAGGGCGGCGAGTAATTGGCCTTTCGCTGGCTGGCCTCCCTTTTCGCGCCACGGCGCGTCGAGGTGCATGGCCAGCCGGCGGACGCCCCCGTATCGGACGATTGGGGGGACTTCACGCCCGTGCAGATCTGGATCGGCCTCGGCAATCCCGGCGCGAAATACGCCATGCACCGGCACAATGTCGGCTTCATGGCGGTGGACGCCATCGCCGGGGTCCATGGTTTCGAACCGCCGAAGAAGGCGTTCAGCGGCTGGGCGCAGCAGGGCCGGATCGGTACGCAACGCGTCCTGCTGCTGAAGCCCGCCACCTATATGAACGACAGCGGCCGGGCGGCGCGGGCGGCGATGGACTTCTTCAAGCTGGAGCCGGGCGCCGTCACCGCCTTCCATGACGAGCTCGACCTTGCCCCGTTCAAGGTCAAGGTGAAAACCGGCGGCGGCACGGCGGGCCATAACGGCCTGCGCTCATTGGACGCCCATATCGGCCCCGAATTCCGCCGCGTCCGGATCGGCATCGGCCACCCCGGCCACAAGGACAAGGTGACCGGCCATGTCCTGGGCAATTACGCCAAGGCGGAAACGGACCAGCTCAGCGACCTGCTCGGCGCGATCGCGGCCGAGGCCGAATGGCTGGCAAAGGACGACGAGGCCCGCTTCATGAGCGACGTGGCGCTCAGGATGCGCGATCCGGAGTAGCGGGATAGAACCGGCCGACCGGCGGCTCCCCCGTCGCCGCTAACCCAGCCAGTCGTCCTCGCCCGCGCCGATCGGCATTCCGGGCGGGATTTGCGGGGTGCGGCCCGGCGCGGTGAGCGCTGCCGTGAGCGCGACATTGTCGCCGAGCAGCCGGCCGAGGCCGCGCGACCAGTCGTCGCGCCCCGCCTGGAGCGTGCGGGCCAGCCGCGCGAGCCGCTCCGACAGCGCCAGCGCGATCGTCGGCGACAGGGCCGGGTCGCGCTGGACCCGGGCGACGGCGAGGATGGTGGCGGTGGCGACCCGGCCGCGCAGCGCCTGATCGAGGCCGAGCGCGCGGTCCAGGATCGCGTCGATCATCGCCGCCGGCGCCATCTGCCCGCCGTCCGCCGCATGCTGCGCCTCCAGCCGGTTGAGCCGGTCCGGCGCCAGCAGGCTGTTCAGTGTCTGCTGCGCCGCCGTCTCCGAAGCGACGAGCGGATCGAAGACATTGCCGCCGGCGGTGCGGAAAATCTCGATCGTCTCCTGCCGGTCCGGATTCCCCGACCAGCCGGCGGAAAGGTAAGGCAGCAGCGACTGCGGCACGGTGAGCGCGTCCGCCGACATCGTGTCGAGCAGCGCGTCCAAAGCGGCGCGCTGGCGGTCTGGGATCACGACCCGCGCCGCCTCCTGCCCGTCACCGTTGCGCGAATAGGAGAAATCGACGCCGCCGATCAGCTTCGCCGCCGCCTCGATTTGGTAGCGGTGGAGCAGCCAGATCGGCACGAACTTGCGGCGCAGGTTCGAGACCGGCTCGCCCGGATAGAGCGCGCGCGGGCCGAAGCGGCTGACGACGACGCGGCGCACCTCCATCATCCGGCGAAGCTCGGCGACCGGATCGGCGCCGTCGTCCCAAAGGCTGCCCTGCGGATGCGCCGCGCCCACGGCGCGCGCTTCGTTGTCGCCGACGAAGCGCAGCCCCTCGGCGAGCGCAGCGGTCATCCTTGCGTCGCCCTCAGCGTCGCTGTCCGCGCCATAGAGCCAGGAAATCGCGAATTGGTCCCAGCGGCCGAGGCCGACGCCATAGGCATCGGCGAGGCTCGGCTCGCCGTTGACGAGCGTCACCCGCGGCGCCGGATAGTCCATCACCGAATAGCGGCCGGCGATGCTGGCGGCGAAATTGTGGGCGAGGCCCAGCGCATGGCCGACCTCGTGCGCGGCGAGCTGGCGGATGCGCGCCAGGGCGGCCTGGACCGGGTCGTTCGGCCCGCCGCGCCCCGTCTCGCCGGCGCCGACCAGCCCTTCGAAGATCAGCATGTCCTGCCGCACCCGGAGCGAGCCCAAGAGCACCTGGCCGCGGACGATCTCGCCGGTGCGCGGATCGTCGATCGCCTGGCCGTAGGACCAGCCGCGCGTCGCCCGGTTGACCCAGCGCACGACATTGTAGCGCGCGTCCATCGGATCGACGCCCTCGGGCAGATATTCGACCCGGAAGGCGTCGATGAAGCCGGCCGCCTCGAACGCCGCCCGCCACCAGGACGCGCCCTCGAACAAGGCGGTGCGGATCGGCTCCGGCGCGGCGGTGTCGATGTAGAAAGCGATCGGCCGGCGCACGCGCGAACGGAGCGCATTGGGCTCGAGCCGCTCCAGCCGGAAGCGGTTGGCGAGCTCGTAGACGATCGGCTGGCCCAGCGGCTGGGCGAAGTCCACCACCTGCGTCCCGAACGCGCCGGCGCGCGGATCGAAGCGGCGCGCCCGGTAGCCGAGTTCGGGCAGCCGCATCAGCGAATGGCGGACGACGAAGCCGAGATTGCCGTTGACCGGCGAGATGTTGTTCACCTCGGCGGTCGGCGCGGTCGCGGTGAAGGTGAGCCGCGCCGCAAGCTCGATGTTCTCCGGGAAGACGCGCACAGCATTGGGATCGGCGACGCTGAGCTCGGGGACGAAGCGGAACTCGCCGCCGGCGCCGCGCAGCGCCTGGACGATATTCATGTCGTCGCGGGCGAGGAAGCCGGCGACATCGACCATGAAGCCGCCGTCCGGTTGCTCGGCCGCGACCTCGCCCATCCAGATCGTCGAATAAGCGAAGCTCTCGCGCACCCCGCGCTGCTCGATCGCCGTGCCCGTGCTGGCGCGGAAGCGCGGATTTTCGATCTCCGCCACCACCCGCCGGCCGACGCGGCGGAAGACGAGGATGCGCGAGCCGCCAGCGAGACCGCGGTCGAGCCCGATCGGGGCGGAGCCGAGGCCGGTCTCCAGCCCGGTGACATAGAGGTAGCGGCCGGAAACGCCGTCCCGGTCCGGCGCCGGCAGCGCGAGCAGGATGCGCCCGATGCGGCGATCGACATGGACGGGGAGAAGTCCCTGCTGTGCCGTCGTTCCGGCCAGCACTTGGGCGGGCGGGTTGATCGTCTGGGCGGCGGCCGGGACGGCGGCGGCGAGCAGCAGGACGGCAAGACGCAGCTTCATTCGATTCCCCCCGACGAGCCCGGGCGGACACTAGGCTGGCCATCGCCGGACGCAACGGCTAACCGGCCGCAAAATTCCTCCCTGTCGCGAAGCGATGGGGAGGGGGACCGGCTGAAAGCCGGTGGAGGGGCCTCGCTGAGGCCGATTGCCCCTCCACCATGCTTCGCATGGTCCCCCTCCCCACGCCTTCGGCGCAGGGAGGATCTTGGAGATTCAGATGGGCTTTCGTTGCGGAATCGTCGGGCTGCCGAACGTCGGCAAATCCACCTTGTTCAACGCGCTGACCGAGACGGCCGCGGCGCAGGCGGCCAATTACCCGTTCTGCACGATCGAGCCCAATGTCGGCCGCGTCGCGGTGCCCGATCCGCGGCTGGACCGGATCCGGGAGATCGCGAAGTCCGCCCAGGAAATCGAGACCCAGCTGGAGTTCGTCGACATTGCCGGCCTGGTGCGTGGCGCGAGCAAGGGCGAAGGCCTCGGCAACCAGTTCCTCGCCAATATCCGCGAGGTGGACGCGATCGTCCATGTGCTGCGCTGCTTCGAGGGAGGCGACGTCACCCATGTCGAGGGGAGGGTCGATCCGGTCGCGGACGCGGAGACGGTCGAGACCGAGCTGATGCTGGCCGACCTGGAGAGCCTCGAGAAAAGAGTGCCGAACCTGATCAAGAAGGCGCAGCAGGGCGACAAGGAGGCGAAAATCCAGGCCAGCGTGCTTGGTCAGGCGCTGGAGCTGCTGCGGGATTCGAAGCCCGCGCGGCTGACCGAGCCGAAGGACGCCGAGGAGAAGCTGGCTTTGGGGCGCGCCCAGCTTCTGACCGCGAAGCCGGTGCTCTACGTCTGCAATGTCGGCGAGGGCGATGCCGCGAGCGGCAATGCCCATAGCGCGCGCATGTTCGCGAAAGCGGACGCCGAAGGCGCCAAGGCGGTGGTCATCTCGGCCGCGATCGAGGCGGAAATCGCGACCATGCCGGCCGGGGACCGGGCCGAGTTTCTTTCCGATCTCGGCCTTCACGAAACCGGCCTCAGCCAGATCATCCGCGCCGGCTATGATTTGCTCCACCTCATCACCTTCTTCACCGCCGGCCCCAAGGAAGCGCGCGCCTGGACCGTGGAGAAAGGCGCGAAGGCTCCGCAGGCCGCTGGCGCGATCCACACCGATTTCGAGCGCGGCTTCATCCGCGCCGAGACCATCGCCTTTGACGACTTCGTCGCCTGCGGCGGCGAGGCGGGGGCGAAGGAGGCGGGCAAGATGCGCGCCGAGGGCAAGGACTATGTCGTGCAGGACGGCGACGTCCTGCTGTTCCGCTTCAACGTGTAGGGCGGCGGACCATCGCTTAGGTCCGCCGCCCGAAAGGCGCCGCGCGAGAGCATCAGTTCTCGGTCTTGCGAAAGGGAAGTAGCCCACGCACGCGCGCATCCCGAAGATAAAGCCCGCCCCAAGCCAGCAGCGCGAGGTAGACCCCGAACAGCATGTGGCTGAGGAGCGGGTTGCCGACGCGCAGGTGGGTGGCGACCGTGCCGCCCATATAGCCGGTCAGCAATATCGCCCCCAGCACCGCCGTGCGCGGATAGACGTAGAGCACGGTGCAAAGCAGGCCGAGCAGGCCGAGCGTGCGGGCCAGCTCGGCCGTGGCGGGATAGCCAAGCTCCCGGCTGCTGCTGATGACGACATCGAGCGGCACGAGCTTGATGATGCCGTCGAACAGCATGAAGGCGACGACCAGCCCGCTCAGCACGTAGCTGATCCGCCGCATTGTTGTTTCGTTAGCCATCTTCACTCTCCCTTGCATCACTTGAGCGGGGGCTGCGGCGTGGTGACCATCCACGGCGTGCCGAAGCGATCGACCGTCTTGCCGAAGCGCGAGGCGAACGGCGTCGTCATCAACGGGATTTCGATCGTGCCCCCGGCGGCGAGCTGCGAGAACAGCCGCTCGGCCTCGACATCGTCGGCGGCTTCGAGCGCAAGCGCGTAGCCGGCGCCCCGGCCGTCATCGCCGCGGCCGTCCGAGGCGAAGATGGTGCTGCCGCCCACGCTGAGCTCGGCATGCATCACCTTGTCGCCGGCGTCCGGCGCCGCGCCGGGCATATCCCGGAAGCGGACGAAGGCGCGGACATCGGCGCCCAGCGCATCGCGGTAGAAATCGATCGCTTCGGCGCAGGTGCCGCCAAAGAACAGATAAGGTTCGGCTTTCATGACTTTCTCCTCTTGTTGCGCACCCGCCTTCATGGCGGGCGCAGGCCGAGGATTAGCCGCTTATTCGCCGTCGGTTTTGTATGAGAACGACAATTGCGGCTGCTCACGGATCAGCTTGGCGGGAGTGGTACCGATCAGCTGCTTCATCGATCGCGTCAGATGCGCCTGATCGAAATAGCCGGCCTCGAAGGTCGTATCGAGGATCGACCGGCCGCTGGCGAGCAGCGCGGCGGCGCGGCGTGCGCGGCTGATCTGCTGGAAGCCGCTCAACGTCAGGCCGGTGGCCTTGACAAAGTGGCGCTGAACCGAGCGTCGGCTCATCCATTCGACGTCGCCCTCGATGACCGCGCCGACACTGTGCTCGCGCGCCACGACCCCCGCCAAGGCCAGTCGCGCAACAAAGTCCTCGGCATTGTCGAACGTCGGAATTTCCCAGCTGAGATCGAAAAACCAGAAGCGGTTGCCGGACAAAACGGGCAGGTCCAGATCCAGGCGATCCATCAGCGCCTGGGTGGGTAACCGCGGAAAATAGGTGCCGAACCCGAAGCGGATCGCGATCCACTCGCCATGCGGCGGGCATTCCATCGCGCGTGCCTGCGTGACCGGACCCCTCAGCGTGACCGCCACGAAATCGGTGAGCCGGGTCACGACAAGCTCGATATTTCCTTCCGCCATCGACAAGAACGATCCGCCGCGCTGGCTTCGGCAACGCCAGACGCGCTCGACATAAGGCGAGCTTGACGGCCGATCCTCGAATACTATCAGCATCCGAAATCCTTGCGTGCCTCGTAACGCTGCATGCTTGTACTGTCTGGCATGGCCGCGCGACAAGGAGAACTGGGGCAAGATGTAATGCGGCCTATGGACGTCCTCACGGCAGGCGCCGACGCGAAGCCGCAACAATGGGGGGATAGCACCGAGTGATGTTCACCCGCCGCCACTTCATCGCCAGCGCCGCCGCGACCCTCGCCGCGCCCGCCATCGTCCGCGCCCAATCGATCTGGCGGCGCTATCCGTTCAGCCTCGGCGTCGCCGCCGGCGATCCCTCGCCCGACGGTTTCGTGATCTGGACCCGGCTCGCGCCCGAACCGCTGGCCGAGCATGCCGGCATGGTGATGGCGCCGATGAATGTGGCCTGGGAGGTCGCGTCGGACAGCGGCTTCGCGACCATCGTCGCGCGCGGCGACGCGGCGGCGCGGCCGGAGCTCGCCCACAGCGTCCATGTCGAGGTCGCGGGCCTGCAGCCCGACCGGCCCTATTGGTACCGGTTCCAGGCGGGCGGCGAGCGCAGCATCATAGGGCGCGCGCGGACCCTGCCCGCCGCGTCCGCCAGCCCCGCTTCGCTCAAGTTCGGCGTCGCCGGCTGCCAGGCCTATGACGACGGCTATTACACCGCCTACCGCCACCTTGCCCGCGAGGAGCTCGCCTTCGTCTACCATTATGGCGACTATATCTACGAGTATCGCGGCGGCACGATCCGGCCCGGCTTCGGCGGCGGCGTGACGGTATCGGTGCGCGAGGCGGTCGGCGACACGCTCTACGGCATCGCCGACTACCGGCGCCGCTACGCCCAGTATAAGAGCGACCCGGACCTGGTCCGCGCCCACGCGGCGCACGCCTTTTTCCACAGCTTCGACGATCATGAGATCGCCAACAATTGGGTGCAGGAGATCGTGGACGGGGGCGCCACGCCGGAAGTCTTCCGCGTCCGCCGCGCCGCCGCCTTGCAGGCCTGGTACGAGCATATGCCGGTCCGCCGCGCGCAGATGCCGCGTTTCGGCGACGTCGCGATGCGGCGCGCCGTCCGCTATGGCGATCTCGCCGAGATCGACATCCTCGACACCCGCCAGTTCCGCACCGACCAGCCCTGCGAGGACGGCTTCAAGCCGCGTTGCGAGGGCGTGGGCGCGGCGAATGCGAGCGTGCTGGGGGCCGAGCAGGAAGCCTGGCTGACGCAGAATCTGCGCCGCGACCCGACGCTCTGGAACTGCGTGGCGCAGCAGATCATGATGATGGCGCTCGACCGCCGCACCCGCGACGAGCCGGCGCCGATCTACAATATGGACGCCTGGGTCGGCTATGAGGCGCCGCGCCGGCGGCTGCTCAACCGGATGGCCGGCCTCAACAATGTCGTCGTCCTGACCGGTGACGAGCACCAGAATTTCGCCGGCCTGCTGCACGATGGCGACCGGCCGGTCGCGGTCGAGTTCGTCGCCACGTCGATCTCCAGCGGCGGCGACGGCCAGGACGTCCGCCCCGGCTCCGACCGCATCCTCGCCAACAATCCGCAGCTCAAGTTCATCAACGACCAGCGCGGCTATATCACCTGCGAGGTGGGGCGCGACGAGTGGCGGACCCATTATATGGTGATGGACCGCGTCTCGACACCCGGCGGCGCGATCAGCCGCCGTGCGACCGCGACGGTCGCGCGCGGTACGCCCGATCTGACGATCGTTTGAGCCGCCTGAAGCCGAACATCGTCATTCCCGCGAAAGCGGGAATCCCGCTTCCCTGATGGGCGGCTGGGTCTACATGATGGCCGACCGCTATCGCGGCGCGATCTATACCGGCGTTACCGCCGACATCGCTCGCCGCGCCTATCAGCATCGCACCGGCACCGGCTCGCGCTTTGTCAGCAAGTACGCAATTCTGCGCTTGGTCCATGCAGAGCATTTCGAACGAATCGAGGAAGCCATCGCCCGCGAGAAGGCGATCAAGAAATGGCGCCGCGTCTGGAAGATCGAGCTGATCGAAAAGGCGCACCCGGACTGGCTCGACCTCTACGATCACCTGATCGGTGCTTGAAAGGAAGCGGGATTCCCGCTTTCGCGGGAAAGACGGTGCGGTCGGGAGGCGGCGGATGATCTATTTCGAGGATGTCGAGGTCGGCGCGGAGACCGAGTTCGGCCGTTACGATGTGACGCGCGACGAGGTGCTCGACTTCGCGCGCAAATATGACCCGCAGCCCTTCCACCTTTCCGACGAGGCGGCGGCCCAGACCCATTTCGGCCGGCTCGCGGCGAGCGGCTGGCACACTGCGGCGATGACGATGGCGGTGATCGTGCGCTCGTTCGAAAAGCGGCCGCAGGCCGGGCTGGGTTCGCCCGGCGTCGATGAGCTCAGGTGGCTGAAGCCGGTCTTTCCAGGGGACACGATCACGGTGCGGGGGCGGATCGTCGAGAAGACGCCGTCGCGCTCCAAGCCTGAAATCGGCACCTTCCGCACCGAGACGATCGTGACCAACCAGGACGACGTCCCGGTGATGCGCTTCACCTCGATCGTGCTGATCCGGCGGCGGCCGGCGGACTAGGCGGCGTCGGTCGCCGCCCGTCCCTTCGCGTCCGCCCAGATGTTCCGGTAGGACAGGAAGGCGAGTCCGGTCGCGATGAGCAGGAAGATCACCACGACCAGCCCCATCTGGTGCCGCTGCTGCAGGTTCGGCTCGGCCGCCCAGTGGAGGAAGGCGGCGACGTCGGTCGCCATCTGATCGCGCGTCGCCGCCGTGCCGTCGGCATAGCTCACCTGATTGTCGGCGGTGATCGGCGGCGGCATCGCGATGTTGAGGTTCGCGAAATAGGGATTGAAGTGCAGACCGGTGCCCGGCCGGTTCTCGGCCGGAAGCGCCTCGCCGCGTTCGTTGCGATGGGTCGCCGCGTCGGCATAGCCGGTCAGCAGCGAAGCGACATAGGCCGGGCCGCCCTCGCGCGCCTTGGTGATCAGCGACAGATCGGGCGGCAGCGCATTGTTGTTCGCCGCGCGCGCCGCGACCTCGTTGGCATAAGGCGAGGGGATGCGATCCGACGGCAGCGCCGCGCGCGTCGCCGGCTCGCCGGTCGCCGGATTGATCGACGGCACCTGGATCGGCCATTGGGCGGCGATCGCGCGGACCTCGGCCTCGGTGTAGCCGAGATCGTGCAGGTTGCGGAATGCGACCAGGCCGAGGCCGTGGCAGCCGGCGCAGACGTCGCGATAGACCTGGAAGCCACGCTGCAGCTGCTGCCGGTCGAACTGGCCGAGCGGGCCATTGAAGCTGAATTCGATGTCGCGGGGGTGCTGGTGGAAGTCGTGCTCCACCGTGTGCGGCAGGCCGTCGTGCGAGAAAGCGATGACGCCCCAGAGCAGCGACCAGGCGGCGACGCCGACGAAGCCGAGACCGACGAGGAAGCCGAGGATGCGGACCATCTTGCGTTCGCTCCCTTACGCGGCCGGCGCCGGCTGGACGGGGGCGGCGCCAGCCGCCTCGCTTCCCAGCACGCTTTCGGAAATGGAATTGGGCAAAGGCCGCGTCTTCTCGACCATCGAAAGCAGCGGCAGGATGATCAGGAAGTGGGCGAAATAATACATGGTCGCGACCTGGCTCATCATCACATAGGGCTCTTCGGCCGGCCGGCCGCCGCAGAAGCCGAGCACCGCGACGTCGAGGATCAGGACCCAGAAGAAGATCCGGAACGCCGGCCGGTAGCTGCCCGAGCGCACCGGCGACTTGTCCAGCCAGGGCAGGAAGAAGAGCAGCAGGATCGACGCGAACATCGCCAGCACGCCCCAGAGCTTCGCCTCGAGGATGAAGTCGACCGTGAAGGCGCGCAGGATCGCGTAGAAGGGCCAGAAATACCATTCGGGCACGATATGCGCGGGCGTCGAGAGCGGGTTCGCCGGGATGTAATTGTCGGCATGGCCGAGATAGTTCGGCAGGAAGAAGACGAGGATCGCGAGCAGGATCATCGCGACGCCGGCGCCGAAGCCGTCCTTCGCCGTGTAATAGGGATGGAAGGGCAATGTGTCCTGCGGCCCCTTCACGTCGACGCCGGTCGGGTTTGACGAGCCCGGAATGTGCAGCGCCCAGATGTGGAGGATGATCACGCCGGCGATCACGAACGGCAGCAGATAATGGAGCGAGAAGAAGCGGGTCAAAGTCGCCTGGTCCGGCGCATAGCCGCCGAGCAGCCATGTCTGAACCGGTTCGCCGACGAGCGGGATCGCGCCGAACAGGCCGGTGATCACCTTGGCGCCCCAGAAGCTCATCTGCCCCCAGGGGAGGACATAGCCCATGAAGGCGGTCGCCATCATCAAGAGGAAGATGACGAGGCCGAGCATCCACACCATTTCGCGCGGCGCCTTGTAGGAGCCGTAATAGAGGCCGCGGAAGATGTGGATGTAGGTGACGATGAAGAAGAAGCTCGCGCCGTTGGAATGCAGATAGCGGAGGAACCAGCCCTGGTTCACGTCGCGCATGATATGCTCGACCGAGTTGAACGCGCCGGCGCCCGAAGCCTCGTAATGCATCGCCAGCACGATGCCGGTCACGATCTGGATGACCAGAGCAAGGCCGGCGAGGACGCCGAAATTCCAGGCGTAATTGAGATTGCGCGGCACCGGATAGCCGCCGCCGACGCTGTTATAGGCCAGGCGCGGCAAAGGCAGCCGCTCGTCCAGCCAGCGCATGAACGGATTCTTCGGCGTATATTGCTCAGCCCAGGGGAAGCTCATGCGATGGGTCCTCAGCCGATCCGGACGGCGGTGTCGGTGGTGAACTCATATTCCGGCACCTCCAGGTTCCGGGGCGCCGGGCCTTTGCGGATGCGCGCGGCGGTATCGTAATGCGAGCCGTGGCAGGGGCAGAAATAGCCGCCATATTCACCCTTGTTCTCACCTTCGGCCGCGCCCAGCGGCACGCAGCCCAGATGGGTGCAGACGCCAAGCGTGATCAGCCAGTTCGGGTGCCCCTCCTTGGTGCGCTCGGCGAGCGTCTGCGGATCGCGCAGCGAGGAGGCGTCGACCGCGTTCGCGGCCTGCATCTCGGCCGGGGTCAGGTTGCGGATGAAGATCGGCTGGCGCCGCCAGGTGGCCTTGATCGCCTGGCCGGGCTGGATGGCGGAGATGTCGACGTCGATCTGGGCGAGCGCGAGCACGTCCGCCGACGGGTTCATCTGGTTAACCAGGGGATAGAGCAGGGCCGCGCCGCCGACGCCGGCGAAGCTGACCGCGGCGATGTTGATGAAATCGCGGCGGCGCACGCCCTCGCCGTCCTGCGAGGCCAGTCCCTCGTTCGCTTCCACCGCAGCCATAAACCTTCCCGTTGCCACCGAACCGCGCCACGGTTGCGCCCCCATGATCCCCGGCCTTCGCCGGGGCAGGCGGCCGATGGCCGCTCGCGGTTCGCGGGCCTGATAGACGCGGGGGCGCGGGTTTGCCAACCGTGATTTTGAAGCCGTCATCCTCCCCGGCTTTTGCCGGGGAGGGGGACCACGCGGAGCGTGGTGGAGGGGCCTCTTGTGGCGGAAGTGCCCCTCCACCAGCCGGAGGCTGGTCCCCCTCCCCACGAAATCGTGGGGAGGATAAGGAAGGCCCGATGCGCCTCGCCCTCTTCCAACCCGATCAGGCCGGCAATGTCGGCGCGGCGATGCGGCTGGCGGCCTGCCTCAACGTGCCGCTCGACGTGATCGAGCCCTGCGGCTTCCCCTGGGGGGAGCGGGCGATGCGGCGGGCCGGGATGGACTATGCCGAGATCGCGAACGTGACGCGGCACGCGGACTGGGCAGCGTTCGAGGCGGCGCTGCCCGGGCGGCACGTGCTGTTCACCACCGCCGGCGGCCTGCGCCTGCCCGAGGCGCGGTTCGAGGCCGGCGACACCCTGCTGTTCGGCTCAGAAAGCAAGGGCGCGCCGGTCGAGGTGCATGAGCGGGCCGAGCTACGGGTGCGAATCCCGCAGGCGGCGGGAACGCGGTCGCTGAACCTGGCGGTGGCGGCGGGGATCGGGCTGGCGGAGGGGCTGAGGCAGACGGGTTTGTGGGTGGAGTGAGAGCTAATCATCCGATCTCGGCGCGTGAAAGCTATACGCCGCGTCGGTCAGGGAAGGCCGTAGCCACGGAAGGCGGGCCAGCAAGTCAGAAACTGGAGCTCCAGTTCTGGCCCCTTGCGACGCCGTATTCCTCGTCGGGAACCCGTTTTCCTGGAATCCAGTCAGGAAAATGGAGAACGTCGGCTTTCCGCAGTTCAGCGGCTATCTTGTTAAGCTCGGTCTTTCGAATTGCATGATCCGAGAGAACCTTGGCCCAGAGATGGCCCCACTGAACCGTCTTGGGCGGTGCCGGGATGGATCCAACCATCATCCGCTTCGCGTTCGCCGCCTCGCTGCGAAGAAAGGCCAGCCGTGGGTCCTCCCGCATTTCGTTCATGGAAGAGAGAAGTTCCAATTGGCCGCGAGCCTGGGCCGCCTCGATCTTTTTGACGCCAGCGATCGACGACTGTGCTTCCAGTGCCTTTAGCTGGCAGTCTCGGAATACCTCGATGCCGGGTGGGCGGCGGGTACCATAGACGAGGAAGTAGAACGTCCGGTCCTTACCAGGATACTGGACGTCGACATCGGCTATGTATTCAAAGCCGCCGATGTTTCTTAAAGCCTCCTTGAAGCAGGCGAGGAAGATGGCCTTCCGACCCTGAGGTGTGGCCGCAGAATCATCTCGCGCCGCGGCGAACCGACTGTTCCAATCTACACCCGGGAAGAGCCTGTCGTAGGTCGGCGCCATCGAGGGAAGCTGGGTGAATCGATTCCCGTAATCGAACATGAGATTGAAAACGACCTCGCAGAGATTCCGCGAAATGAGGGGCTTGAGCGCGGCCAGATCGAGGAAGCCCTTCGGGTCGACGAACACGAAGCTGAAAGCACGGGACGGAATGGCGGCTGCGATCGTCGGCGCGATATTCAGGAAGTCCTTGTGATGAGGAATGACGCGCACGGCTGGAAAATGAGACCCGATGCCGCTCAGCTCCTGGAAGGGCTCATCTTCGCGCTCGACTAAGTGCGCGGTCATCCGGACGTTTCGCGGTCGGTGGGCCATGTTCGCCCAGGATTGCTGAGCATCGGTCAATGCCTTGAGGGCAATCCCGAAAGAGGTGTCGGTGTAATTTTCTCCACTACTTTTCCATGGCCCGGAAAAGCCGTCTACGTAGACAACCTCGTCGAACGCGCTTGCGATCTTATGAACGAGCGAATCCAGATACTGTTTTAGGAAGATGTGCTTCACGAGCGCCTGCTCGCGACCGACGTAGTGGGTCGGGACTTGGACCATATTTAAGCGGCAGCCAATACCGGCATCTCGTTCCACTCACGTCCGTCAAGCGTGCGGCCGCCTGATTTCGGCCGTATACCGCCCCATTGCTTGAAGAAAAAGGCGACGTTCTGTTCCTCACATTGGCTGCGTATGTCGCGGACCCATCCGATCTCCATCGGCCTCGCGCCGGGGCCGCTTTCGCCACCAACGATCACCCAGTGAATGCCAGCGAGATCGAGCCGGCCGACTTGTCCGATCAGCGGCTCGATCGAAAGGAATCTGACCGCAGCCGGGGCCGAGCGGAGATGGGCGATGCGGGACCGAGCTTTCGCCTCCTCCACCGATACCCCCAGCCAGATGTGGTCAGGTGCGGCATGATCGACGTAGCGCCTTTTCAGATAATCGCGCATGAGTGAGCTGCGCTTCGTTAAGACTTGGAAGACGTGCCAGTCCGCCT
>NZ_JBQTIN010000107.1:0-12637 GCF_052388015.1 Sphingosinicella sp. | reverse complement strand
AATCCGCTTCTGTTGCCCGGTGCGGCCCGAACCGCGCTTTTGTCCTTGTAACTTCAGACCGTTAGGTCATTGGTTACGCGGCAATCGCGAGCGCCTCGTTATCGTTGGCACTTGTGTATGGGCCGTCACGGTGGTCCCATTCCGGGCAAAAGTCGGTGCTTTTCAACACACGTCGATCCTGGTTCGGCCCCATCAGAAGAGAAGAACCGCAGAGCCGACACGCATGAAGCGTGCCTTCTCATGCGGACTCAGCTCTTATGGTGGAGCCGCCGGGTACTGCCCCCGGGTCCGCTGTGCCTATTGCACACCGTCGTTTATCGCCATAGCCGGCCGAAACCGGCACGCCCTATATAGGGAATCGCCCCTTAATGTGAAGTGAGCGGCGGGTTTCACGTCGTTGCGAGCGGAGCGAAGTAATCCACTCTGCGCCGCTGGATTGCTCCGGCGCTACCGCCTCGCAATGACGATCTAACCCTTCTTCCGCAGCTCGTCCCTGATCTCGCGCAGCAGCTGGATATCGGCCGGGTCCTCGCCGATCTGCTTGGTCACCACCTTGTTCGCCATCTTGACGAGCAGGAAAATGATGAAGGCGAGGATCAGGAAGTTGATCAGGACGGTGAGGAACTGGCCCCAGCCGAGCACCGGCGCGCCGGCGGCCTTGAGCGCCGCATAATCGTTCGGCGAGCCCGCATAGCCGGCCGGCACCGGCCCCAAGAGCACGAAGTAAGAGGAGAAATCGAGCCCGCCGAAGAGCGCGCCGACCACCGGCATGATCATGTCCTCGGTCAGCGCGGTGGTGATCGTCGCGAAGGCGGCGCCGATGATCACCGCGACGGCGAGATCGAGCACGTTGCCGCGGGCGATGAAATCCCGGAATTCGCGAAGCATGATGGCCCCTCCCGTTGCGCAGGCGTTCCGGACTACCTACGTTTCCAGCCGCATCATTGCAAAGGGAGGGCTTCGCCCGTGCGCAATCGCCTGCTTCTCGCCGTCTTCGCGGCGCTGACCGTCACTCTCTCCGCCTGCGGCATCAACTCGATCCCGACCGCCGAGGAGGCCGCGAAGGCGAAATGGGCCGACGTCCAGAACCAGTATCAGCGCCGCGCCGACCTGATCCCGAACCTGGTCAACACCGTCCGCGCCGCCGCCACGCAGGAGCGTACCGTGCTGCGCGAGGTGACCGAGGCGCGCGCCTCCGCGACCCGGATCACGGTGACGCCCGACCAGCTCACCGACCCAGCCGCCGTCGCCCGCTACCAGGCCGCGCAGTTTCAACTGACCCAGTCGCTGCAGCGGCTGCAGGAGGCCTATCCGGAGCTGCAGAGCAACGCGAACTTCCGCGACCTGCAGAGCCAGCTGGAGGGCACCGAAAACCGCATCGCCGTCGCCCGGCGCGATTACAACGCGGCGGTGCAGGCCTATAATACCGAGATCCGCACCTTCCCCGGCGTGATCGGCGCGCGCGTCATCTACGGCTCGCAGCCGATGGCGCCGTTCCAGGCCGAGGAAGCGGCCCAGCGCGCCCCGACCGTGGATTTCGGCAACCAGCAATAGGTGGACGCGCTGAAACAACCACCGTTCGGGCTGAGCCTGTCGAAGCCCCGTCCTGTCCCTGAGCTACCAAGAAGGTCAGCCCTTCGACAGGCTCAGGGCGAGCGGTGGTTCTTGCGCCTTGTCGTCATCCTCGTTGGCCTGCTGGCCGCGCCCGCCGCCGCGCAGACCTTCCCGCCGCTGAGCGGCCGGGTCGTCGATCAGGCGAACATCATCCCGGACGACCGCGAGGCGGCGATGACGCTTCAGCTGGAGCAACTCCAGCGCGCCACCAGCCGCCAGCTCGTCGTCGCCACGATCGCCGATCTCGAAGGCTATGAGATTGTGGATTATGGCTACCGGCTCGGCCGGCACTGGGGGATCGGCCAGTCGGAGGCCAATAACGGCGTCATCCTGCTTGTCGCGCCGAATCAGCGCCGGGTCAGGATCGAGGTCGGCTACGGCCTCGAAGGCATCCTCACCGACGCTTTGTCCAGCCGGATCATCAATGAGCAGATCGTGCCGCGCTTCCGCGCGAACGATTATGCGGGCGGGATCGAGGTCGGCACCGCCGCTCTGGTTTCCCAGCTCGCGGCGCCGCCCGAGGCGGCCGAGCAACGGGCGATCGAGGCGGAGCGCGCGCGCGACAGCGCGGACGCGCGCGGCGACGACGGCGGTGGCGGCGCCCTGGAATGGATCCTGATCGTCGTCGTCATCTCCACCGTCGGCTTCAGCGTGATCGGCGGCGTTCTGGGCGGGCTCGGCGTCGGGAGCGGCCGTCGCTACCGCCGCGGCCGGGTGTCGCCCTGGGGGCGGGACTATGACCGGGGTGGCGACAGCGGGCTCGGCTGGTTCATCGCCGGCGCTGTGCTCGATGCCGCCCTGCGCGGCGGCTCTTCGGGCGGGTCCTCCTGGAGCGGCGGCGGCGGCTCCTCCTGGGGCGGCGGCGGAGGCGGCGGCTTTTCGGGCGGCGGCGGCTCGTTCGGCGGTGGCGGGGCGTCGGGCTCATGGTGACCCGCCTCACCGAAGCCGACCATGAAAAGGTTACCGACGCGGTTCGCGCCGCCGAGGCGAAAAGCTCGGGCGAGATCGTCACCATCGTCGCCGCACGCTCCGATTTCTATCACGATGTCGGGCTGCATTACGCGGTGCTCGCGATGCTGCTGGTGCCGGCGCTCGGCGCGGTCGTGCCGCAGGGCTGGATCGACTGGGGTCTCGGCCTCTTTCTCGGCTGGAACGCGGAGCTGAGCTTCCGGACGCTCATGGTCCTGATGTTCGTCAAGATGGCCCTGTTCTTCCTGATCGTCCGCTACGCGCTCGCCTACATGCCGCTGCGCATGGCGCTGACTCCGCGACGGACCAAGGCGCGCCGCGTTCATCGCCGCGCGGTCGAGGTCTTCCGGACGGGATGCGAATTGAAGACCCGCGGCCGCACCGGCGTCCTCATCTATCTCTCGATCGCGGAGCACCGGGCCGAGATCGTCGCCGATCAGGCGATCACCGAGAAGGTGCCGGCCGACGTCTGGGTCGCCGCCCTCGCCGCCTTGATCGACGAGGTGAAGGCCGGCCGCCCCGGCGACGGCCTCGCCAAAGCGGTCGGACAAGTCGGCGACGTGCTCGCGCCGATCCTGCCGCCGATCCCGCACGACGAGAACGAGCTGCCCGACCGGCTGGTGGAGCTGTGAGCTGCACGCCTCCTTATCCTCCCTGCGCCGTAGGCGTGGGGAGGGGGACCGCCCGGAGGGCGGTGGAGGGGCTGAGCCGCGCCGCTGGCCCCTCCACCGCGTTGCACGCGGTCCCCCTCCCCATCCGCTGCGCGGACAGGGAGGACTAGATGGACGACACCCCCGAAACCGTTTGGGAGGGCAAATATCTCGTCGTCCGCAAGCAGGGGGCGTGGGAATATGTCTCGCGCACCCGCAACATCCACGCCGCCGTTATCGTCGCGATCGACGAAGACGAGGAGGGCGCGCACATCCTCCTCGTCGAGCAATATCGCGTGCCGCTCGGCTGCAACTGCCTCGAGCTCCCCGCGGGCCTGGTCGGTGACGATGCCGAGGGCGAAGAATGCGAAGTGGCGGCGATCCGCGAGCTGGAGGAGGAAGCCGGCTACCGCGCCGGGCGGATGCGCGATCTCGGCCGCTGGTACAGCTCGCCCGGCATGGTCTCGGAGAGCTTCACCTTGCTCCGCGCCGAGGGCCTCACGAAGGTGGGCGAAGGCGGCGGCGTCCATGGCGAGAATATCCTTGTCCACCGCGTGCCCCTCGCCGGCGTCGCCGGCTTCGTCGCCGGCAAGCGCGCCGAGGGCCTCGCCATCGACGTCAAACTGCTCCTCCTGCTCGGCCGGGAATTGCTCGCCTGACTCCTTCCGGCGTAAAGAGCGGCATGACCCGCCGCGCCGGCCTCGCCGCCCTCCTCGCCCTCTCCGCCTGCACCGCGCCGGAGGAGCCGGTCGCCAACCGCTACGATCGCACCACGGCCGAAATCGAGAATTTGGCCCGCCAGCTCGACGCCGAGACCGAGAATCAGGTCCGTGGCGTGGAGGCCGAGGTGCAGAACCAGATCGACGCGATCGCCAACAGCCAGGCCAATCAGGCGATGCCGGCCGCGACCAACACCGCTGCACCGCCGCCGGCCGCCAACGCCGCGCCCGCGAACCGCGCCCGCCGCTAGCGCCCCGCTTCGCCTTTCTTCCCGCCCGATGGCCCCCGCGCCCGGCCGAGCATGTCGCGCATCACCGCGATCTGGGTGCTCAGCTGTTCTTTCTCGCCGGGGCTCCGCGCCGCCCGCCGTTCCGACTGAAGCTCGGAAATCGCTTGCTCGCAGAGCGCGGCAAGACGCTTCTGTTCCGTACTTGGCTTCGAGGTGGCCATGCCTCACCGCCGGAATCTCGCGCCGGCAGGACACCCATTGCAATCGGCCGGCGTGCTGGATCAAGCACTTACATCGTTTCGCAGGAGAATGCCACTCTCCTGCGACCGCCGCTCCTCCGCCGCCATGGCCCGCCCGCTCGCGATGCTGTGCAGGTCGGTGCAGGAAAAAGGCTCGGTCAGGAACAGGCCGGCGCGCCCGTCCCGGGACCAGCGCACCACGCCGCGCCGCTCCGGCGCGCCCGCGACCTTCAGCTTCACCGCCATGCCCGGATGAAAGCGGCCGTCATGGGCGAAGCCGACGCCATATTGCGACAGATTGAACAGCTCGACCTTCGCCGCGCCATGCTCGTTCGACGCCGTCGCCTGGGCGATCACCGGCAGCCGCGGCGCCCGGTAGCCGAGCTTGCGCCGCTCCGCCGCCAGCTCCTGCAGCAGCATCGGGCAATCGATCGGCTCGCGGAACACGGCGCCGCAGCGGCCGTTCGCCGCCCACACCACCCGCGCCTCGATCAGCATGGTTTCTGACAAGGCGATCTCCAGCCGCTCGCCGGGATCGATCGGCCGGTCGACCTCCAGCATGATACCGCGATCGGAGATGTTGCGCACCCGCCAGAGGGCGAGCTCGCCGGCGCAGCCGACCTTCGCGGTGCGATAGACGGTCCGGAACCTGTGATCGGCGCGGCGATCCGGCTCGGCCTCGGCATCGGGCTGGATCTCCATCTCGTCATCGATCAACTGCGCACGTGCCATGACCTTCCTCCTCGCTCTCGCTTTTGTTCTCCCTGCTATCCGGCCCGAAAAAGATGCGTCGAATAGTTTGATCTAAAGCAATGAGCGCGCGTCCGGTTCCATCAAATACTTGATTTTACTTGGTTAAATTTACCATTTGTTAACTATGAGCGCCGAGCGCAGTGCCGGCCAGCCTGCGTCGCCGGGCGACAGCCACGCCCCTGTCGCCCCGATCCCGCCAATGCTATGATCCGCCGCGCGGGGAGGCAAAGCATGAAGCGGTTGATGGCGCTCATGGTGCTGGGATGCGGCGCCGCCGCCCCCGCCTGCCCGCCCCCGCCGCCCGGTTATGTCCCGCCGACCCGGGAGGAAGCCTTGCGCCGCGACGTCGCGACGGCGCAGGCGATCGTCTATGCGGTCGTCGAGAGCCCGATCGGGGACGGCGATCTCGATTTCGCCACCGGCGCCTTTACCGGGCGCGCCGGCACGGTCCGTATCCTCCACGTCTATAAAGGCGAGCTCGCGGTCGATCAGCGCGTCGCGCTCTACGGCTTGTCCTACGACACCAGTTGCGGCAGCCTGCGCTATGCGCCGGAGACCGGCCGCCGCGGCGCCTATGGCGTGCTGTTCCTCCACCACCGCGTCGAGGGCGGCCGCCCGCTCCCCTTCACCGGCTTCCGCCCGCAAGCCGACGTCGCCGAGATGATCCGCCTGGGCCTGATACGGAGCGCCCGGCCGGCCGGGAACTAGGCAAAGGCCCGCGTCGCCGCCCGCCGGGCCTTTCCTGTTTCAGCCGGTCCGCTAACGGCCAGGAACGGCCGAACCCACCGGGCGTTGTGGATCATAGGCCTCAAACAAGAGGGCCGCGGGAAAGGATCGGCGCATGGCCAGGGATTACGATTGGGCCATGGGAGCGACCCTGCTTGAGGATCTGCCTCCCGAAACGGATGGCTCGCCCCACTATCGCGAGCTGGTCAGCGACGATCTGAGGCGGTGCTTCGATTATGCCGCGATGATGTCGGTCGAGGGCCGCCGCAAGCTGCATATCGAAACGGCCGATGGCGGCCGCATCGAGGCGGCGGAGCTGGCCGACTCCTTCGGCGACGAGGCCGTCGAGCACGCCCCCCTCGGACCCGCCAGACTCGGATAGCGGATCAGTCCGATCCGGGGCGCGGGCCGCTAGCCTGTTCCGCGCTTCTTCTTCGGCGGGGCCGGCGCCGGCTCGGGCGCTTTTTCGAACATCTCCGCGCGCACCGGGCGGAAAAACTGCAGCCCGATCGAGAGGCTCCGCACCCACCGCACCTCGGCCGCGAAGAAGTGGGGCTTGCGAAGCTCCACGAAGACCAGCGAACCCACGGCCAGCGGCATGTCGGTGAGCCCGCAGCCGCCTGTGCTCGAGATGTTCTTGAGGTGCAGGATCCCCAGCGTCTTGCGCTGGCGCACGATGACCTTGCGATTGCTCAGGCAGCGGGCTTCGCGCCGCCGCTCGACGGCCTCCGGCTCCGCGTCGGCCTCGAGGCCGACGGTCGATCGGATCGCATTGGCCCAATCAGCAAGCTTCACCCGCAGACCTCGCAAAACACGCGGCGCGGTCCGCTGTGCCGTTCGACCCGCTGGTTTGCCCCTAGCATCGGGAAGTTAGCGAACGATTGACCGGCGATGCCCGAAAAGCCGAGCGCAGCGCCGCCGGCGTGCAACGCCGCCGACGGAGATCTCGCCCCAAACCCCTCACCTCCCCTCCCTGACTTCAGGGAGGGGCCGGGGTGGGTTCCCCTTCACTCCAGAACGCCCCGCCGCCGCGTGATCCGGGCGACGGTGATCGCCTGGGCGACGCTCATCGGCCCCAGCCCCTCGGGCGGCTCGACCTCCGGATCGAGCAGGGCGATCGCCCCGGTGACCAGGTCCCGCTCCACATGCTCGCGCCCGGCCGCGACCGCCGCGTCCCAGCGCGCCGCGAAGTCCGGCCAGCGCGCGCGGTGGCGATAGGCGGAGGCGGGCGTGATCCCCACCGCCCGCAACGCATGAGCGACGTTGGCGCAGGCCGCGAGCGCGGTGCAGAAGCGCGCCTCGATCCGCGGCGTCCACTGCCCCAGCCGCGCCCGGACGATCTTGCGCCGGCCGTCGGGCCCGAGCGTGACGACCAGCTCCTCGCCGTCCTGCGCGCCCCAGCCGGCCGGCGGCTTGCACGATTTTCCCCTCTCCCGCTTGCGGGAGAGGCTGGGGTGAGGGTCTGTCCTGAGCCTGCCCTGAGCCTGTCGAAGGGCCGCCTCGCAGGCGCGGGCGAAGGCGGGGTCATTGGCCTTGCGCCAACAAACCCACCGCCGCGACACCCGCGCCCGCTCGGCCGCGATGCTGTGATTGCCGGTGGCGCGCAGCGCGGCGAGAAAGGCGGCGCGGCGTTTCTCGCTCGTCTTCGGATTCATGGCCTTGCCTCCTTCGTTGGAGGCCAGTCACTTATGCCCGGCGAACCCCTGTAGGAAAGCGCAAACGCCCCCGCCCTCCGTCATCCCGGACTTCGATCCCCCTTCGCCCGGAACGCCGACCCCGGACTTGATCCGGGGGCCGCTGACGCGAAGCGGCACCGAGGCGAAACCGACGTGCGCGCAGCAACGTCAACCAGCGCGTAGAGCCGTTCCACGCCCGGCCAAAGGAACCGTCACCGTCCCTCACCCGGATTCAAACATGGCGGTTGGAACGATCAAGAGCATCGAGAAACAGAGCGGCGTGAGGCTCCGATAAGGCGATCGCTTGACAAACGGGCACTTAGTGTGTATCTATACGCATATCGAAAGGAGTAAGGCCCGTGGCCACCGTCATGTATCCAGCGATCATCGAGCGCGCCGGCGAGGGGTTTAGCGTCTTCTTCCCCGATCTGCCGGGATGCACCTCATATGGCGCCACCGCGACCGAGGCGGCTCTCAATGCCGAAGAGGCTCTGGACGGCCATTTGCTCGTCTCGGCTCAGCACGGCGATGAATTGGCCGATCCTTCCGCCCTGGAGGATATCGAACGGGATCCGGAAGTGGATGAGGTCGCGCGCCTGTTGGTGAGGGCCGACAAGCCCGGAAAGGCCGTGCGCCTGAACATCACCATGGACGAAGGGCTTGTCGCGGCGATCGACCGGGTGGCGAAGAACCGCTCGGGCTTTCTGTCGGAAGCCGCCAGGGTCGCCCTGGCCGCGAAACGCGAATTGCAATCGGCTTAAGCCCGAAGCGCTAAGCGCAACGCGACGTTTGCGCCGTAAACGGCAACCGGCGCCGTAGACCGTTCCGTGCCCGGCCAGTCTGTCCTGAGCCTGTCGAAGGGGGACAGGACTGAAACGAAATTCGACCGTAGGTCACCTCACGAATTCAGTTCGTGACGGCACCCGGCGTTCAACGAGGCAGGCGACCGGCGGCATAAACCGGCGCGGGAGCAAGGATAGTCAGCTAAGGTAAGGCGCGCGCTACCGCCTATGCTTCCTCATTGATCAGCCCAATTGCGCGCAGCAAGCCCGTGAGATCCGGCTCAACAGCGGCGGCACGTAGCGCGCCAGCGAGGTCGATCCGAGGCGTAAGATCGACGCGTGTCATCGGCTTGGCGTACTCTTGCCATTCGTTCTGAAGCGCTTGGAGCGCTGCTTGCGAAGTCGGAGGACGAGCTGCCGCCCGACCTGGAAGATGCCTGAGCAGCAGGGCCTCATGGCATGGCTCCTGCCAAACAAGCGCAATACCGAGACGAGCGGCTAGAGCGATAGCTTGAGCAGTTCGTTGTGGATTCTCCGCCTTCTGATCGCCATCGAGTAGGATGAACTTCTCGGCAAACGTACCCCGCCTTCTTCGAAGGTGAGCGATCCGGGCCTCGGCTTTTTCTACTCGCGCCAGCGGGTCGCCAGCCGGCGCGAGGTCAACTATTTCTAGATGAACCCGGATGCCCGCATCATCGGCAAAGCCAGCCAACAATGCGCCATAGCCTGTCTCGCACTGCCCTTCGCAGCCGAAAAAGATCGGGCGCCTCGGCTCGATCAGCGGGCGCCGTCGATAACTCATCCGATCTGCGGAACGGCGCCGTAAACACCGCTGAGATATTTGCGATAAAGATTATCGTCCCGCCTAATCGATTTCATGTCCATCAGGCTGAAAATCTGGGTGCGACCTTGATGATCCTTTTCACAAAGGATCACTTCCTCCTTCGTGAGATCATCAAGTAGCGATGCAGAATGGCAGCTCAACCAAATTTGCGCATCGAGCGGATTCCGCTGCTCTTTATCATAAAACCAGCGCAATAGCTCGGGCAGCACAAGCGGATGGATCATCACGTCGAATTCGTCGATAATCGCGATGCCACCTTGCCCCAGTGTCATTGCAAGAAGCGGGAAGAGCCGGATAAAAGTGCGGGTGCCGTGGCTTTCTAGTATCCAAGGCATTTCAACCTGAAGGCCTTCATGCCGAAACATAGGCATCGGCCCATTGCTGCCTCGCTCAATCCGCATAGCCTCCACACCCACGTCGACTCGTTTTAGGTCGCGGTTGAGCATCTCCACGAGGTCTGGCCGTTGTGCGAGAAACTCAATCACGGCCGCATCGTCGATAGTCCCGCCAATCGCCATGATGGATAGGACTTTACGCGCAGCTTCCTGGAAGAGCTGCGCCGTCGGATGCTGAAACATCGCAAAGGAGGAAATAACCGACGCATTTGGCCGCAACGTGTTGATCAGGTGCCGATAGCCTGAGAGGGGGAACGACTTGGAACCAACCACATCTCCCGATTGGTCGCGCTCAAAGACGCGTTGCCATTTTCCTTTTGCGCCGGGCTTTTGCCGTAGGATTTCGCTCGTAACGCGGTGCGGAGCGCCGTCCTCGACTTCGATTTCTAGCTCGTAACGATACACCCCATGCTGCACCGGCTCGCCCTGCTCGGCACGCTCGCGCACCTCTACTGTAAAATCCATGACCCCACCGAACTCGATAGCGAGACGTATGGGCCGCCAGCGCGATGGCTCGTCATTGAACCGCTCACAGGAAAAGCCGGGCACGGTCCGCTGTGAACTATCGCGCACGAAACTGACGATGAATTCGAGCGCCCTCAGAACCGTCGTCTTTCCCGACGCGTTGGGTCCGTAGAGCGCCAAAACCTTTGGTGCCCGCAACTCCGAACCTTCGAAGATTGGGCAATAACGGGCATCCGGATCGCTCACATTGGGAGCGACAATGACGTCCAGAATTTGCGGGTCTCGGATCGAAAAGAAATTCTCGATCTCCAAGCGATAGAGCACGGCCGACTCCTTCTGGCCTGAATATACGATTTTCACATAAAAATGTCAATCTCTAGATTTCAGATCGCCAGTGCGGCTTTATAGGCCCTTCCAATATATGAAAAGGCCCCGCGATCGCTCGCGGAGCCTTCCTCATTTCAGCCTGGACCCCGGCCTTCGCCGGGGAACAGATCAATCGTCGTCCCGGGTCAAAAACGCCGGCGCGAATTCGGGCGCGGGGCCTTCCCGATCATCCTGAGCCTGTCGAAGGACGCGCTCGGAGCGCGGGCCCCGGTCGCTACGGCCTTCGCCGCTGCACTCGCCCCACCCCGCCTGAAGCACGGCCCTGCTGATCGCCCGGAACATGGGCTCCAACGCGGGGTTGGCTGCTCGCCCTCGTATCCGGGCAGGGAGTATCCTCATGCGTTCGAACAAGCTCGCGGCGCTTGCCGCCATTTCCATTCTCACCGCCGGCGCCCCGGCCATCGGCCAGTCGGCCGACACGCTCAGCCTGGCCAATGCGCCGGCCGCTCGCGCCGGGGAGTCCACCGAAGGCAGTGCGCTGGAGGGCGGCTCCTGGCTTCCGCCGTTGCTCGCCGGCCTGATCGTGCTGGGCGGCATCCTGATGGCGACCGGAGTCCTCTTCGACGACGACGATCCGGTCAGCCCGTAGTCGCGTCCCCAACGCCCTCATTCTGCGCAAACGAAAAGGCCCCGCGATCGCCCGCGGGGCCTGATTCCCCTCCACGCCTTCGTGGAGGGGTGAGGGGTGGCTACTTCTTTTTCGAAAGAGAAGAGGCCACCCCCGACCCCTCCCACAAGTGCGCGAGGGGAGCAGGTCAGCCTCAATCGTCGTCCCGCGTCAAAAACGCCGGCGCGAACTCGGCCGTCGTTAGGCTTTCCGATCATCCTGAGCCTGTCGATTGACGGCCACCGCTTCATCGTCGTGAAGCTCGTCGGCGATATCGAAGGGCAAAGTCTCAAGCGCCATGACCGTCAAGCCGCCGCCGGCTTTGCCGCAAGCTTCACGCCGAGCGCCTTCATGATCGCGATCATGGTGGCGAAGGAGGGATTGCCGCTCTCGCCGAGCGCCTTGTAGAGCCCGGCCCGCGTTATCCCGGCCGCGCGGGCCAGCTCGGTCATGCCGCGCGCGCGCGCGACGTGACGGAGCGCGTCGCGCATCTCGTCGGGGTCGCCTGCCTCGAACACCGCGTCCAGATAGGCGGCGACCGCCGCGTCGTCCGCCAGGAATTCGGTGATATCCCATTGCGTGGTTTCAAGCGTCATCGTTCGCGTCCTTCGCCATTGCTTTGGCCTTGCGGATGTCGGCGGCCTGGCTGGCCTTGTCCCCGCCGCACAGCAGGACCACCAGCCGCCCGCCATGTTGTGCCAGATAGAGGCGATAGCCGGCGCCATGATGGATGCGCATCTCGCTGACACCGTCGCCCAGCGCCTTCACGTCGCCAAGATTGCCCATCTGGGCGCGCTCGATGCGCCGTACGATCTGCGCCTGCGCCCGGATATCGCGCAGCCTGGCGAACCAGGCGCGAAACACCGCCGTCTGGCGCACTTCCATCATCGCGCCTGATAAACAACGCGCGCCGACGTGTCAACTACAGGATACACGGCCCTGAGGTAGCAAACAGAAAAGGCCCCGCGATCGCTCGCGGGGCCTGATTCCCCTCCACGCCTTCGTGGAGGGGTAAGGGGTGGCTACTTTTTTCCGAAAGAGAAGAGGCCACCCCCGACCCCTCCCACAAGTGCGCGAGGGGAGCAGGTCAGCCTCAATCGTCGTCCCGGGTCAGGAACGCCGGGGCGAATTCGGGCGCGGGGCCGTCGTCGCCGCGCTCGCGGCGGGGCGGGCGCCCCTCACGATCGCCACGGCCTTCGCCGCGCGGTCCACGATCGTCGCGGTCGTCACGGCGCGGACCACGGTCGTCGCGATCGCCGCGCGGGCGATCATCGCCGCCACGGGGACGATCGTCCCGGCCCCCACCCTCACGACGAGGCCCGCGGTCGTCGCGGCCGCCGCCGTCCCGACGCGGCCCACGGCCACGGTCGCCGCCGCCGTCACGGCGCGGGCCGCGATCGCGGTCGCCGCGCGGCTCGCGCGGCGGCCTCGTGTCCTCCAGCTCGGCGCCGGTTTCCTGGTCGACGACGCGCATCGACAGGCGGACCTTGCCGCGCGGATCGACCTCGAGCACCTTGACCTTCACGTCCTGGCCTTCGGCGACGACGTCGGTCGGCTTCTCGACCCGCTCATTCCTCATCT
>NZ_JBQTIN010000106.1:0-24375 GCF_052388015.1 Sphingosinicella sp. | reverse complement strand
CCGCCCGGGCCTGGCCGGCTGTTCGTCAGCCCGTCGGGCGAGGTCTTCCGCTCGGGCGAAGGCGCGCGGCCGCTCCAGGCCTGGTTCGCGCTGGCCGATGCCGATCATGACGGGGCGATCACTTATGCCGAGCTGCGCGCCGATTTCGCCCGCGCGTTCGCCGGCTTCGACACGGACGGCGACGGCGAGATCGAGCCGGCCGACGTCGCCCGCTACGAGACCGAGATTCTGCCCGAAATGGGCCGGTTCGGCTTCCGGCCAGGCGGCGGTGCGGGGTTTGGGCCGGCCATGCGGCGAGGCCGCCTTGACCGCGATCGCCGGGGCGGCGGCGGGATGCGGCGGCGCGACGGCGGCGGGCACTGGGCGATGATGGCCGGCGCCGCGCGCTTCGGACTGTTGCCGATCACCCATCCGATCATGGACGCCGACGCGGACTTCAACCGCGGCGTCACCCGGGCCGAGTTCGACGCCGCCGCCGGCCGCCGCTTCAACCAGTTGAACGCCACCGGGAGCGGCAGGCTGACGCTGGAGGATCTGGTCTCGGCGCGGCGGCAGCTCCGCCGCGGCGATCGCGACGGGGATGACGACTAAGGCCGCTCGGGCGTCAGCGCGCGGAAGGCGTCGATCTGGCACTCGCCGCCGGCGCGGCTGCGGATCGAATCGCGGTCGGCGCAGATACGGCCGTCCGCCGTCGCGTTGACATAGAAGCCGCGATAATAATCGAGCGCCGGGCAACGGCTCTCCAGCCGCGCGCGCAACCGGCTGTTGTCGCGCAGGATCAGATCGACGCTGCTCGGGCCGAGCAGAGTGGCGCCGACGATCTGGCCGGCGGCGATGCAGCGCGGCCCGCCGCGCTCGCGCCAGCGGATCAGCGACGGCGCGGCCGCGGCGACCCGGCGCGCGCCGGTCGGCACCCGGATGATGATCTGCTGGCGCATCATGAAGCCGCGTACCTGAGGTGCCGGGGAGGCCGGGCGTGGGGCCCGCGGCCCGCCGCCGAAGGCGAGCAGAATGAAGGCGGCGGCGCCCGCTACGATGACCTGCGATCCCATTCACCCCCGCTTCCCCTCCGGCGCTTGAACACCGGATGAATTGCCGCCTCCGCCTTGCCGCCCTATTCCGGTTCGATGGCTGCCCCGTCTTCCTATCTGCTTGCGACGCTTGCCGAGCGGCTGGGGCCGAAGGGGTTTACCCGCGGTGCGGCCGATCTCGATCCCTGGCTCACCGACTGGCGCGGGCGCTGGCAGGGCGAAGCGGCGGCGATGCTGTCGCCCGCCAGCACGGAAGAGGTCGCGTTCGCGGTGCGGCTGTGCGCCGACGCGGGCGTCCCGCTGGTTCCGCAGGGCGGCAACACGTCGATGGTCGGCGGCGCGACGCCCGACGAAAGCGGCGAGGCTTTGCTGCTGTCGCTGCGGCGAATGAACCGGATCCTCTCGGTCGACGCGGAGACGAACCTCGCCGTCTGCGAGGCTGGCGTGATCCTCGCCGCGCTGCACGAAGCGGCGCTGGCGGAAGGGCGCCGATTCCCCCTGACCTTGGGTGCGAAGGGCTCGGCGACGATCGGCGGCCTCGTCTCGACCAATGCCGGCGGCACACAGGTGCTGCGGCACGGGACGATGCGACGCCTGGTGGCGGGGATCGAGGCGGTGCTGCCCGACGGCACGGTCTTCGACGGCCTCGCCGCGCTCAAGAAGGACAATCGCGGCTATGATCTCACCCAGCTGCTGATCGGCGCGGAGGGGACGCTGGGCGTGGTCACCGCGGCCAGCCTGAAGCTTGTCCCGGCGATCGGCGCGCGCGCCGTCGCCTGGATCGGCGTCGCGGACCCGGCGGCGGCGATGAAACTGCTCCGCCATCTGGAAGCCACGCAGCGCGAGGCGATCGAGAGCTTCGAGCTGGTGCCGAGGAACGCGCTCGATCTCGTGCTCGCTCATGTCCCCGGAACCCGCCCGCCGCTGGCCGAGCCGGCGCCGTGGAACGTGCTCGTCGAGGCGGTGGCGCCGATGGCGATGCCGGGTCCGGAACCGCTGCTCTACGACGGGCTGGGCTCGGCGCATGCGGCCGGGCTGATCCTCGACGCTACGATCGCCGCCAGCGAGGCACAGGCGGAGGAGTTCTGGCGGCTGCGCGATTCGATCTCGGAGGCGGAGCGGCGGGATGGCCCGGCGGTGAAGCACGACATCTCGGTCGCCGCCGCCGACATGCCGCGTTTCGTCGTCGAGGGCGGGGCGGCCGTCGAGGCGCGCTTTCCCGGCACCGGCATCATCGCCTTCGGTCATCTTGGCGACGGCAACATCCACTTCAACGTCCGCGCGCCCGAGGGCGCCGGCCCGGAATGGGTCGAGAGCGAGGGGATCGCGGTCAGCCGCTTGGTCCACGATCTCGTCACCGCCGCCGGCGGCTCGATCTCGGCCGAGCACGGCATCGGCCAGATGAAGGTCGCCGAGCTCGCCCGGCTCGGCGGCGCCGCGCGGATCGGCGCATTACGCGCGATCAAGCAGGCACTCGACCCCAGGGGGATCATGAACCCCGGCAAGCTCGTCCCCGCTTTGGACGCGTCTCAGGACAGGCTTGCGGAAAGCCGGCCGCCGCAATAGACGGGCGACCACATTTCGCGGCCGTGGATGCAACCCGGCCCAAAAACCCCGCACGGAGACATGATCATGGCGACTCAGCCGCCGCCCGGTTTGCCGATTTTCTACAAGGACCTCGTGCCGCTGCAGAGCAATCTGCACGGGAAATTCAAGACGCGCCCGGCCGATTCGGCGCTCTATTTCGCCGGCCAGCATGCGATCCCGCTCACCGCCGACGAGTTCATCCACGCCCAGCGCTCCTGCCCGATCGTCTTCTCGGCCGGTGAGAATCCGGTGCCTTTGGCGTTGATGGGGCTGAACGAGGGGGTGAACGTCTTCATCGACGACGAGGGCAAGGCACGCAACCCGTTCTACGTGCCGGCCTATGTCCGCCGCTACCCGTTCATGCTCGCCCGGCTGACGCCTAACGCGCAGGAGCTGTCGCTCTGCTTCGATCCTGAAAGCGGGCTGGTCGGCGAGTATAAGAAGGAAGGCAACCCGCTGTTCGAGGACGACAAGCCGACCCAGAACCTCAACGACATCCTCAAATTCTGCGAGGATTTCGAGATGGCCGCGCAGCGCACCGCCGGCCTGATGAACGAATTGAAGGCGCTCGACCTGCTCATGGACGGCGAGGTCTCGATCCAGCCGCAGGGCAGCGAGCAGCCGTTCATCTATCGCGGCTTCCAGATGGTCTCGGAGGAGAAGCTCCGCGACCTGCACGGCGATCAGCTCAGGAAGCTCAACCAGAACGGCATATTGCCGCTGATCTTCGCCCACATCTTCTCGCTGTCGCAGATGAGCGATCTCTTCGCCGCCCAGATGGCGCAGGGCAAGGTGCCGGCCGGCGCCGAAGCCGCGCCCGCCGAGACCCCAGCGGAGGCCTGAGCGGGCCGCGCCTTTCGGCCCCGAAAAAGGGTTGAAGGCGGGAGATCAGTCCCTATCTGAAACCCAGGGCCGCCGTATTCCCCCCTTTGCGGCGCCCCGAGCCGGGCGTCCCATCCCCCCGGGACGCCCGAAGCTCCCTGAACCTGGCCGCCCCGCGAGCAATCGCGGGGCGGTTTTTGCTTATTCCGCCGCCACCGCCAGGTCCGGGCCCAGCAGGCGCGTTTCCAGGGCGGCGGCGATGGCGGCGATGAGCTCGGCGGCGGGGGCGAAGCCGCGGCCGGGGTTTTCCAGCGTGACGTCGAGATAGGCCGAGCGGCAGAGCTCGATCTGGAGCGCGTGGATGTGGCGGGCCGGGCGGCCGTGGCGCTCGACGATATGGCCGCCGGCATAAGGCGCGTTGGCGCGGGCGCGCCAGCCGGCGAGGCGGGCGACGGCGAGCGCCTCCGCCATGAACGGCGCCGCGCAGGCGGTGCCGTGCCTATCCCCGAACACGATCTGCGGGCCCGCCTCGCCGCCCGGCTCGCGCCGCGGCGGCATCGAATGGACATCGAGCAGCAAGGCGCCGCCGAAGCGCGCCCGCGCCGCCGCGAGCGCCGCGGCCAGAGCGGCATGATAGGGCCGGTGGATCTCGTCGAGGCGCCGCTCCAGCTCGGCCGCCGGGATGCGCTGGCGCCAGATCGCGCCGGAGCCGTTGATTCGCGACGGGATCAGGCCGAGCCCGCCGCGGGCGCGGGCGGTCGGCCTGCCGGCGAGCGGCGGCGGGGGCGCGATCAGGGCCGGATCGATCTCGCTCTCCTCGCGGTTGAGATCGATCTCGGCGCGGGGCGCCTGGGCGAGGAAGGCGACGGCGCCATGCTCGACGGCGCGCCAGACGAGGCGATCGACGAGCCGGTCCTCGAGGCTTTCCAGCACCGAGCGGTGCAGCCGCGACGCGGCGAGAAGCGCATGCGAATAGGCCCGGCCGGCATGGGGCACGGAGATGACGATCGGCGATTCGGGCCGATCGGGACCGATCCTGATGAAGGGGGGCGGGGGCTCGGCGTCGGTCATGGGCTGGCCTCAAGTAGACCCGGCATGGGACAGGCGCAACGGATCGCCGCAGGGCGTCTGGCGTTGCCGCCAAGCTTCGCGCATAAAGAATCGGCGAGGGATTTTTGTTGCCGCGATTTCCGAGCCGCCGAGTGCGCGCACTCGGCTCGAAATCGCTCTTGGGGCCGAGGACGACATGCTGCGTATCCTGCTGGCGGAAGACGATGAGGCGATGCGGGTCTATCTCGCCCGCGCGCTGGAGCGGGTCGGCTATAAGGTGACCGCGGTGGACAATGGCGCCGTGGCACTGCCGCTGCTGACCGACGAGCCGTTCGACCTTTTGCTCACCGACATCGTGATGCCGGAAATGGACGGCATCGAGCTCGCCCAGAAGGCGGCCGAGGTGGCGCCCGGGATCCGGGTGATGTTCATCACCGGCTTTTCCGCCGTGGCGCTGAAGGCGGGGCGGAAATCGCCCGACGCCAAGGTGCTCTCCAAGCCCTTCCACCTCAAGGATTTGGTCGCCGAGGTGGAGCGGATGTTCCAGTCCGAGGATCAGCACGGGCGGCTTTAGGGGCGTGGACGCGCTGACCTGGTTCGGCCTTGCCGCCGTCACCCTCATGCTGATTTGCTACGCGATGGAGAGCCGATCCCATTGGTGGATTCTGGGCTTCGCCGGAGCTTGCGTTCTCGGGTCGGCCTACGGGTTTCTGCAAGGCGCATGGCCGTTCGGGGTGATCGAGGCGATCTGGGCCGGGGTCGCCGCACGGCGATGGCATGTGCGATGGGCGGCGGGAAAGGCCGTCACCTAAGAGCCGGCGGCGCCCATGCGGGGCCGGGGCGGAGCCCGAGCATCAGCGCGCTATGGCGGGAAAGCCACAGGGATCTTGCGGATTTGCGGGGCGCCGGAACCGAAGCCCATGAGACGCATTGTCCGGGCGTCGATTGCGACCCGGGGGGCTCGATGCCGAAACCACGCGACGCCGGCGGCGATGAAGGCCGCGCCCGCCTCGCCCATTTGTGCGAAGGCGCTTTGATCGCGCTGCTGTCCGAACGGGCGGCGGCCGGACCGGAGGATTGCCGCCGTCTCGACGGCCAGATCGAGACCTATCGCGACATGCTGCGCCGGATGCGCTCGACGCACCAGGCACCGGGCCCCGGGCTGGCGCGGCGGTCTTGCGCCGCATCGGGCCGCTCGCTACATGCGCGCCTCGTTTCGAGTTCGGGCCCGGGTGGATCGGGTCCGGTGGGCGTGTAGCTCAGTGGTAGAGCACTGTGTTGACATCGCAGGGGTCGCAAGTTCAATCCTTGCCACGCCCACCATTTTTCCTTTTAAAAATCAGTAAGTTCCCCTCGATTGGGGCCGGCGACACAGGGCCTGACTGGTTCATATGAACCTGTTAGCAGCGGCGCCCGCTTGGCGGACATTTCCCGCGCAACCGACCGATGTGCCCAGGCCATTAAAATCATACAGAAAATGGTGCCCAGAAGAGGACTCGAACCTCCACGCCCTTGCGAGCGCCAGCACCTGAAGCTGGTGCGTCTACCAATTCCGCCATCTGGGCACGGGGTAGGCGGCGCGAGTTAGGCGGCCCCCCCCGCCTTGTCAACGCGGCCCCTCGGCGTCAGTGCCGCAGAGCTTCCATTTGTCAGGGATTTAGCCTCGCTCCGTTGGTGAAGCCGGTGAGAGCGAGGCGTTGCCCGGAGACCTTGAGCCACGCCGCGACCAGCGCCGTGTAGAGCGCCAGCCCCGCGGCAAGCGCGAGCGCCGGAGCCGGAATGGCCAGCGCTGCCGCCGCGGCAACGCCCGCCGCCGCCAGCGGCCCGGCGAGATGGGCATGCGGCACCGGCATGCCGAACCGCCAATGCAGCACCGCGAAGCGCAGCGCGGAGCGCAGCGCATAAGCGGTGAGCAAGGCGAAGGCGGCACCGGTGATGTCGAACGAAGGGATCAGCAAGAGCGCGGCGACGATCCCGGCGGCGATGCTCGCCAGCGTGAGAGCGAGGCCGATCCGCGGCTTCAGATAGACGAAGACCAGATCGCCGATGCCGAGCGCCGATTGCAGCACCTCAGCCGCGCCGAGGATGACCAGCGCCCAATATCCCGCCTCGAAGCCCGGCCCGAGCCAGGCCAGGAGCGGCCGCCCGATCGCCAGCATCGCGATCAAGAGCGGCAGCTGGACGACCAGGATCAGCCGCGACGCCGAGGCGAGCGCGTCGGCCGCCCCCGCCGCCCCGTCGCGCCCGATCGTCTTCGAGACGGCGGGCACGAGCAGCGAATCGAAGCTCTGCCAGACCTGGCGCACCGGCGTCGCCACCTGCCGCGCGACACCGTAGTTGCCGGCCGGCTCGGCGCCCAGCAGCAAGCCGACGAGATAGAGATCGGCACGGGTGTAAAGCGCGTTCAGGAAATCATTGGTGCTGTTCGCCGCCGCGCCCCGGGCGATGGCGCCTAGCCCGGCGCGAATCGGGCGGTAGCTCGCCAGAGCGAGCCCCGGATAATGAAGCACCGTGCCCCAGACGGCGTAAGCGAGCGCGGCGATCGTGCCGCACCAATAGCCGGCCGCGAGACCATATTCCGCCAATCCCAGCTGGAAGGCGGCGGTCGCGCCGAGGGCGAGGAACCAGGGCTCGAGCAGCGACCGGCTTATCACCTCGTAGCGCACCTTGTTCCGCCAGCGGGCCGCGGCGATGAACAGGTCGAGCAGCGCCTGCCCGGCGACCATCGGGGCGAGCAGGACGAGCGCCGCCGCCACGTCCGACGGGGCGAAGAGCAATGCGGCGCCCGCGATCAGCAGTGCCAGCGCCAGCGACACCGCGGTCACCAGCAAAGCCGCGTCGACGACGATATGGCCGAGCGGCCGGTCCTGCGTCTCCGCCGCGCGATCGAGCAAGGGATAGAGCGTCTTCTTGGTCGCCAGCCCGCCGATGGCGACCGCAAGCTCGACCAGGGCGGCGGCGATGACAAAGGCGCCGTAGAGGTGGGCGCCGTAGAGCCGCGCCGCGACGAACAGGAAGATCAGCCGCCCGCCGAAGCGCAGCAGGAAGCCCGCGGCATTGGCCACAGCGCCGCGCATGATGGTGCGGCCCGGATCCTCGCCCAAGTTCATGGCGGCCCTTGTATCGGTCGCGATTCGCGATGACTAACCTCCCCATGCCGGGCCCGCCGCCAGAGCCGTTCCTGTCCGATCCGCGGCCGGTGGTGCTCGTGTTCCGCGCGCCGGTGTTCAACGCGTCGGAGACGTTCGTGCGGGCGCAGGCGGCCGGGCTGGTCCGTTATCAGCCGCTGGTCGTCGGGCGCGAAGCCAAGGGCCATGTCCCGCCCGGGCTGGCTGGCCGGGTGCTGATCCGGCCGGACGTCGAACGATTGCGCGCCTTCCGGCCGGTGCTGGTCCACGCCCATTTCGCGACCGACGGCCTCGGCGCGCTGCCGCTTGCCGCCGCTCTGGGCGTGCCGCTGGTGACCACCTTGCACGGTTATGACGTTCACCGTTCGCGCGCCGCCCTGCTCGGCTCGGGGCGTCTGTCCTGGGTGCGCTACGCGCTCTTCCAGCGCCGGCTGCAGGCGCGCGGCGACCTGTTCCTGGCCGTTTCCAACGCGCTGCGCCGACGGGCGATCGCGCAGGGCTTTCCGGCGGAGCGGACCTTCACCCACTATAACGGGGTCGATCTTCGCCGTTTCCGCCCGGGCGCGGGTGGCGACGGCGTGACGATCCTGCACGTCGGCCGGCTGGTCGAGAAAAAGGGGACGGCGGTCCTGTTGCGCGCCTTTGCGAGGATCAGGACCGCGCATCCTCGGGCCCGGCTCGCGATCGTCGGCGACGGCCCGCTGCGCCCGCAGCTCGAGCGGCTTGCCGGCGAACTGGCCTTGAATCGATCCGTCACCTTTTGGGGAGCGCTGAATTCCGACGAAGTCGCGGCGCAGATGCGCCAAGTGGCGCTGCTCGCCGCGCCGAGCCTCACCGCGCGCGATGGCGACGCGGAGGGCCTGCCCCAAACCATCATCGAGGCGATGGCGTCGGGCCTGCCGGTCGTCGCCAGCGATCATTCCGGCAATCCCGAGGCAGTGGAGGACCAGCAAACCGGCTTTCTCATTCCCGAGCAGGACAGCGAAGCGCTCGCGGCGCGCCTCGATCTGCTGCTCGACTCGGCGGCAACGCGGACGGCGATGGGTCGGGCAGCGCGGCAGCTGGTGGAGGCGCGATTCGACCTCGCTCGCCAGACGGCGCGCCTCGAGGCGCTCTACGACGGACTGCGCGGCCAGATGCGATCCTGACGCACCAGATAGTCGTTGAACCGGCGTTGGAGGTCGGCCGCGTCGAGCAGTCGACGGGCGAGCTCGGAACGCTGTGCGGCGAGGTCGCGGCGCTGGAGCCAGTCGGACCAGTCATAGAGGCGCGGCCGGCCGTCCGAATGATCGGTAACGGCGCTCCAGCCACCCTGCTCGGCGAGCAGCGACTCGCGGAAGCCGAAGCGTACCGGGCGGCCCGGCCTGATGCTCAGCAAGCTGTGACCCTGCCAGGGATTCGCTTCCCTGAGGCCGATCAGATCGGCGATCGTCGGCGCGATATCGAGGATCGTCACCAGCGCGTCGTGGCGCCCGGCGGGCAGCCGCGGATGGGGACCGACGATCAGCAGCGGCACCCAGACCGATTCGCGGTAGAGGGTGTAGCCGCCGGGGGCGCCGCCATGCTCGCCCAGATTATAGCCATGGTCGCCGATGATCACGATCAGGGTTCGCGCGAACCAGGGCTCGCTGCGCAGCCCCTCGATCAGCTCGCGCACGACGTCGTCGGTGTGGCGGGTGGTGTTGAGGATGCGCTGCTGCGGCGTGTCATGGCCGGCGATGTCGAGCGCGGGCTCCGGCGAGCGGAACGGATGATGGTTGCTTGCTGAGAACAGGGTGGCGAAAAAGGGCTGCCCGCTGCGGCCGAGCGTGCGGATGCGGGTCGCCGCCTCGCGGAAGACTTCGCGGTCGCGCTGGCCGATATCCGGGTATCGCCACAACGTATCAAACCAGCGGCGAATCCAGAACGTGCTGTTCTCCATGTCGGTGTCGGAGGCGCTGAACATCTCGGCGCGGTAACCGTGCCTGCGAAGCGCGTCGGGCAGGCAGTAGAGCGCGGCATGGGTGTTGGCGGTGATGAAGCGGCGCGAAGTGGGCGCGAGCGAGCACAGGCCGGCGAAGATGCCGTTGATGCTCGGCGGGCCAAGGCTGAGCGCGCGGGAATATACGGCCGCATCGGCGCGCCCCGCAAGCGCATCGAGATAGGGCGTTGGAGAGGGGCTGTGGCCGGAGCCAAGATGGCCCACATCGACGCCGCGCAACGTCTCGAGCTGGATCAGGATCAGGTTCCAGCGGTCGGCCGGCAGCGGGCGCGCCGGATCGCGCGGAACGCGCAGGAACGGATACGCCGGATCGGGAAAACGCCAGTTCGAATCGCTCGATCCAGCCTGCCATTCCGCCGCCCACATGCGCGAGAAGGCAGTGACGTCGCCGGGCGGGCTATGGTCTTCGTAGGTACGCGCCCAGTCCCTAACTAGCGCGAACAACGCCGGCTCCAGCCGCGTCAGCCGGAACTCGGCCCGCGCGAGCGACCAGCCGATGAGGCCGGTTGTGAGCGGCAGAACCAGAATCGCGGCCGCGACCCAGGCAGGACGGCGCGGCGGCCGCTTGCGCAGCCTCCGGCGCGCCATGCGGATAGCCCACCACAAGTAGAGCGCCGGGGCGAGCAGGCAGAGCAATGGCGCGATGAAGGGGCCGCCCCGGTCGGCGGCGAGGATCGAGAGCAGAAACGGATCGGCGACCGTCGTCGGCTCGCCATAGGCCGCGACGAAGCTGGGGCCGAAACGCAGGCCGAGAAAGCGGTAAAGCTCGTGGTCGAAGGCGGTGAGCAACAGGTTCGCCGCCATCAGGCCGGCCAGTGCCCAGTGGCCGAGCGCCCACCGCCGGCCCGACAATGAGCGGCTGTAGCAAAGCAGCCAAATCAGGAAGAAAGGGAGCGAGACCAGCCAGATCGCCAGCAGGTCATAGACTAGCGGCCGGATGATGTAGGCGTGCCATTCGAGCAGGAACGGGCCGCCATAAGGCGACGGCCGCAGATAGGTGAGGAAATGGAGGATGGCACAGCCGATCCAGGCGCCGGTCGCCAGCCGCCAGGCGACGGCATAATGGTCCGCGCCCGCCGGGGCCGCGGCTTGCATATCGGCAGCGGGCGCGGCCGCTGGTGGGGCGGGTGACGACAAGGCCGGGCATGTTATGGAGCGGCGATGCGGCTTGTCTATCCCCTGCTCTGGTCGCGGCCCGACCGGAAGGCGTGTCGGGCGCAGACGATGGCGACGGCGGCGGCGCTGGCGCGGCGGGGCGTCGAGGTGACCTTGCTGATGCCGCGGGGCGAGGGCGATCCGGCGCTTACTTCGGGAGATCTGCGCGACTATTTCGGCGTTCGCGGCGATTTCGCCGTCGTCCAGCGCCGAAGCCGCTGGGCCGGCGAGAAATTGTTCCCCAGCCTGATGTGGCTGCGCCAGGTGTTCCGCGATCCGCTGATGGGCGCGGCCGATCTCCTCTATGCGCGCGCGCCGGCCTTGCTGGGGCTGGGCGGGCGGCCTCCGATCCGCTTCGCGGTCGACCATTACCGGCCGTGGCCCGACGATTGGCCCGCCATCCGGCCGCTCGTCCGCCGGACCGCGCGGCAGCGCAAATGCCTGGGCCTCGTCCTCCATTCCGACCATGCGGCCGCCGCCTATCGGCGCGCGGGGGTCCCGCCGGCCAAGCTGCTCGTGGCCCATAACGGCGCCGATCCTCCGACGGCCGAGCCGCCGCAAAGGGACGCGGCGCGCATGGGGCTGGGCCTGCCCTCCGGCCGCGCGATCGCCGCTTATGCGGGACGCGTGAACGCGCAGAAGGGGCTGGATCAGCTGCTCGCGCTCGCCGACCTGCGGCCGGAAATGTTGTTCCTGCTGATCGGCTCGGAAGGCGAGGGGGAGATCGAGGCCGCGGCGCGGGTGCGGGCGAACGTCAGGGTCGTGCCGTGGCAGGCCCCGGGGGACCTGCCGGCCTGGCTGGCGGCGGCGGACGCGCTGATCGTGCCGGCCTCGCGCGCGCCGCTCGACCGGTTTCGCAATTGCGTGCTGCCGCTCAAGCTGTTCGCCTATTTCGCCGCCGGCCGGCCGATCCTCGCCCCGGTCGCGCCAGACACACAGGAGCTGCTCCGCGACGGGGAGAACGCGTTGCTCGTCCCGCCCGGCGAGCCCGCCGCCGCGGCGCTGGCGCTCGACCGGATCCTGAACGAGCCCGGCCTGGCCGGCCGGTTGAGCGAGGGCGCGCAAGAATCGGCGCGCGGGCTGACCTGGGACCGGCGGGCGGAGAAGATCGAGGCGTTCCTCGACGCGCGGCTCAGAGCGCCCTGATCTCGGCGATGAGCCGGCGCTCCATGCTCTTGTGGTGGACGATCGAGACGACGAGGATGAGGTTCAGCACGACGAGCGTCGTCAGGAAATAATAGGCCGGGCTGCCGAGCGCGATGCTGGCCGCGATGATCAGGGTCTTGGGATTGGCGCCCAGGCATTTTTCCAGCGCCAGCGAGGCGCCGGAACGGGCGCGGACCAGAGCGCGGATGCGGGCCGCCTTTTCAGGTCCGGCGGCGCTCAACGCCTCGTCGATCGGGTTCGCGCTGGGGCTCATCCGATCGGAGAGCCAGACATAGCCGACCGCCCAGAAGCCGAACCAGCGGGTGAACCAGTTCGCCCGCTTGAACACCTCGTCGCCCGCCTCGGCGGCGCGGCGAAGCCAGGAGCGGCCGTAGACGCGCCAGGCGTAAAGCCGCCGCTGCGTCTCGGCATGGTTGGTCTGCAGGACATGGCTGCCGCCGGCGCTCCAGGCCAGCACCCAGGCCCAGCCGCCCAGCGTGTCGTCCAGCCGGAAGGCGAAGGCGAAATACATGAACACATTGCCGAAATAATCGCAGACGCCGTCGACCAGCTCGCCGGTCGCCGAGGCCTTGCCGGTCATCCGCGCAAGATCGCCGTCGGCGCCGTCCACGATATGCCAGGCGATCATGAAGCCGAGGCCGGCGAGCGCGTTGATCGGCCAGGCCAGGCTGAGAAAGGCCCAGGTCGCGAGCACGAGCGAAACGGCGCTGCCCACCGAGACCAGGTTCGGCGATACCCCGGTCGGCGCCAGCCACCGTGCCAGCCGCGCCGCCAGCGGATGGTAGAGATACATGTTGAGCGGGTCCTGGAGCTCGCGCGGCCGCTCTTCGCTCAGGGCGCAGGCGGCAGACTTGGTCATAAACCGGCCTCCTTTCCGCGCGACACATGAAGCCGCGGCCGCTTTGCGGTAGGGGGGCCAATGTTGGAAGGCGGAAAATTGCCGGCCGGGACCGGCTTCGCATCGGCGGGGGACGCGGACCGGCGCATCGCCGGCGTCGCCGCCGCCGCGCGCGCGGTGAAGCGGCTTGCCGACGATGGCGCCGGGCAGGTCCGGCTGCTTGTCGGCGATGGCATCCTCGCGCCGGCCACGCTGGCCGATATCGAACGTGTGCGTGGCGATGCCGAAGTTGTCGTCGAAACGGGACAGGCACCGCACCTCCCGCTGCTCACCGCCTGGGAAATCATGCGCGCGACCGGCAAGCCGGGCGACGGCCTCGTCTCGCGCTGGCTCAATCGGCCGATCTCGCGGCGGATCAGCTGGCTGCTGCTCCTCATCCCGGCCCTGCGGCCGATCCACATCACCGCCTTCAATGCGCTGCTCGCCCCGCTGATGCTTGCCGTCCTGGCCTTCGGCGGCCATGCTGGGCTGATCGCCGGCGGCATCCTGTTTCACCTCGCTTCCGTACTCGACGGCGTCGACGGCGAGATGGCCCGGGCGACGTTCCGGACGACGCCGCGGGGCGCGACGCTCGACAGCGCGGTCGACATGGCGACCAACTTCTGCTTCCTGCTCGGCTTCACGATCAACCTCTGGCAGCGCGACGGCGCGGTGATCGGATCGCTCGGAATCTGGTCGATCGCGGCGATGCTGATCGGCAATGCCCTGATCGCACGGCGGGCCCGGGCCGGCGGCGCGCCGCTCGGCTATGACCTGCTCAAGCGCTCGGGCCGGATCGAGGGCACGGTCGATCTTGTCTACTGGCTCGTCCAGACGCTCAGCAGCCGCGACTGCTTCGCCTTCCTGTTCATGGTGCTGATCCTGGTCGGGCTCGAATGGGTCGCGCTCTTCATCTTTGCCGGCGTCGCAGCGATCTGGTTCCCCTATGTGCTGATCACCATGCTGCCGCGCCCGGCCGGCGCCTCGCGCGAGGCGGACGCTTGACTTTTGGGGCCTTCGGCGGGACCGTCACACGGTTGTAACGCGCACGAAGCGGCGTTCGGACGTTTGAGGATTCATGACCAAGATCAAGGTGGCGATTGTCGGCGTGGGCAATTGCGCGAGCTCTCTCGTGCAAGGGCGCTATTTCTATGACGGGCGCAAGGCCCCGACCGGCCTGATCCACGAGCGCATCGGCGGCTACGCGATCGCCGACATCACCTTCGTCGCCGCCTTCGATGTCGACGCCCGCAAGGTCGGCAAGGACCTGGGCGAAGCGATCTTCGCGCACCCCAATTGCACCACGATCTTCCACAAGGACGTGCCGGTGACGGGCGTCGCCGTCCGCATGGGCCGGGTGCTGGACGGCGTCGCCGAGCATATGGAAGGGCAGGGCGAGCGCGGCTTCGTCCGCGCCGAGGCTCCGCAAGCGAGCCAGGCCGATATCGTCGCGGCGCTCAAGGAATCGAAGGCCGAGGTGCTGGTCAATTTCCTGCCCGTCGGCTCGGAGCAGGCGACCCGCTTCTACATGGAATGCGCGCTCGAGGCCGGGGTGGCGGTGGTGAACTGCATGCCGGTCTTCATCGCCAGCGACCCCAAATGGGAGCGCCGCTTCGCCGAGCGCCGCATTCCGATCATCGGCGACGACATCAAGGCGCAATTGGGCGCGACGATCGTCCACCGCGTCCTCTCCAGCCTGTTCCGGGCGCGCGGCGTCGCCTACGACCGGACCTACCAGCTCAATACCGGCGGCAATACCGACTTCATGAACATGCTGGACCGGAACCGGCTGGCCTCGAAGAAGGAATCGAAGACCGACGCGGTGCAATCGACCCTCGCCGAGCCGCTCGGCGCCGACGACATCCATATCGGGCCGAGCGACTACATTCCCTGGCTCAACGACAACAAGCTGTGCTTCCTGCGCATGGAAGGCGCCCTGTTCGGCGACGTGCCGATGAACCTGGAGCTGCGCCTCTCGGTGGAAGACAGCCCGAACAGCGCCGGGGTGGTGGTGGACGCGATCCGCTGCTGCAAGGTCGCGCTCGACCGCGGCGTCGGCGGCATGCTGGTCGGACCATCCGCCTATTTCTGCAAGCATCCGCCGCAGCAGTTCAGCGACGACGTCGCCGCCCAGCTGACCGACGAGTTCATCGCCGGCGAGGCGATCGCGGCCGAATGAACTGCCTGATCCTCGCCGCCGGCCATGGCAGCCGGCTGCGCGAGGTGTCCGCTTCCAAGCCGCTGACGCCGCTCGCCGGCCGGCCGCTGATCGCGCATGTGATCGACGCGGCAATGGCGGCGGGCGCGACCACGTCTACAATCGTCACCGGGCATGAGGCGGCGCGGGTCGAGGCGTTCCTCGCCGGGCTGGATGTGCCGGTCGATTGCGTCCGGCTTGACGACTGGGACAGGCCCAACGGGCATTCGGTGGTGGCGGGCGCGACCAAGATCGACGGCGACTATCTGCTGCTGATGTCGGATCATCTGTTCGACCCGGAGATCGCCAGGCGCACGGTCGCCTCGGGGCGGGCGAGCGGGGCCGCGCTGACGCTGGCGGTCGACCGCGACTGGCGGCGCGACTCGCTCGATCTCGACGACGCGACCAAGGTGGCGCTCGACGGCGACCGGATCGTCGCCATCGGCAAGACGCTCGATCGTTTCGACGCGGTCGATACCGGCATCTTTCATGCGACGCCGGCCTTGGCGATCGCGATCCGTGACGCGATCGCTTTGGGCAAAGCGGGGTCGCTGTCGGACGGCGTGCAGCGCCTGGCGGTCGCGGGTCAGGCCCAGGTGGCCGACGCCACTGGCCTGTTCTGGCTCGACGTCGACGATCCCATCGCGCTGGCCAAGGCCGAGGCGCATTTCGCTACGGGTAGCGCAGCCTGACGCTGGTGTGGAAGCCGTCGCGCGGCACCGCCAGCCGTACCGAGCGGAAGCGGGGCAGGCCGAACAGGGTCGGCGCATCGTTGGAGAAGCCGTAGCCTTCCGCCGGCAGGCCGATCATCGTCCGGTCGAAGCGGCGGTCGGCATTGGCGTCGTGATAGACCGCGAGGCCGTAAATGCCGGGCGCGGGGACGTGGATGCAGACCCGCGTCACTCCGGCGCGCGCCGGCACCCGGCCGACATAGAGCGAGCCGCGCCGGGCGAGAAAGCGGCTGGAATCGTCGGCATAGAGGGTGACGGCGATCAGCCCCTGCGCGGCGCGCACGCCCGAGACCGTGACGAACAGCCGCGTCGCGCTCGGCCGCCCGGTGCAATCCTGGGCAAGCGCCGGCGTGGTAGAAAACGCCAGCAAGGCAAGCGGCGCGAGCCGCCGAAACATTCGCATGATCCCGCCGGAAATGGTCAGGCGACGGCCTCGTGCGCGCGGCGGACGGCGTCAATCCTCGCCTCCTGCCGCGCTTCCTTCTCGACCGCGGCCTCGCCGCCGCGGGTCTCATGGAACAGGTCCAGGGCGGCGAGCTCGTTATGTGCGAGCGGCCGGGTGGCGAGGTCGGTATATTCGTAGCGGGCGGGATCGGCGACGATCCGCTTCAGCAGCGCCTTGCCGCGCCGGAAGCCGCGCCAGTAATTCCACGCCTTGCGCAGGCTCTCGGCCGCGAACTTCGGATAGAAGAGCAGGGCCGGCTCGCGCTTCATCGTCGGCCGGCGGGACTTGCGGCGCTTGCGGCGGATCACGCCGCCTTCCAGCGTGTGCACGCCCTCGTTCGCGTAAAGCAGCCTGAACTCGACCATATATTGCAGCGCCTTCTTCGGCCGCCCGCCCTGGAGGCGCGCGTGGCGCCGGGTCACCGTCTCCATATGCTCCCAGGTGAAATAGGCGTCCCAGGCGGCCCTATAGGCGCCCTCCCATTCCGCGTCGGACATCGTGTCGTGGTGCGAGACGCGGTGGTGCAGGTCGTATTTGTTGAGGTCCGGGTCCATCCAGACGCCGGCGCGGTGCAGCTTCTGATGGTCCTCCGAGCCCGGGAGCGGGGTCAGGAAGAAGAATTCGACGATGTCGACCGGCAGCTCGCGCTTGATGATCTCGATGTCGCGAAGGATCGTTTCCTTGGTGTCGCCGGGGAAGCCCAATATGTAGCCGGCGATCGTGAACACGCCGCGCTCGTGCCAGAGTTGGAAGAGGTGGCGATATTCGGTGATCTTGTTCTGGCGCTTGTTGGCGGCGAGCAGACTGTCCGGGTTGATATTCTCCAGCCCCACGAAGGCGCGCATCACCCCGGCCCGTTTCGCCTTGTCGATGAAATTGGGGATGCGGTGGCAGAGCGTATCGACCTGGATGGTGAGGTTGGCCTTCAGCCCTTCCTCCTGGTTCAATTTGATCAGCCGGTCGAAGAAGGCCTCCCAGTCCCGGTTCCGGGCGAGATTGTCGTCGGTGATGAAGAAGGCCTTGATCCCCTGCGCCAGGTTCTCGCGGATGATCGCTTCCAGGTCGTCGGCGGTGCGGAAGCGACTCTTGCGGCCCTGGACGTTGATGATCGTGCAGAAGCTGCACTGGAACGGACAGCCGCGGCCGAGGTCGAAGCTCGACCATTGGCCGGAATTGCGCTGCAGCGACTCCTTCGGCATCCAGGGGACGGGGACGCCGGCGATGTTCGGCAGGTCCTTCAGATAATTGTAGACCGGCTTCAATTCGCCGTTCCAGGCGTCGCGCATCACCTCGTCGAGCCGGCCCTCCTCGGCCTCGCCGGCGAACAGCGAGCAGCCGATGTCGAGCGCCTCCTGAATCTCCGGCGGGATTTCCTTGAGCATCGACAGGCAGCCGGAGACGTGGAAGCCGCCGATCACCACCGGCAGGCCCGCGGCGCGGAATTCGCGGGCGAGATCGAGCGCATGGTGGAACTGGTTCGACTGCACGCCGACCAGGCCGATCAGCGCCCGCCCGCCGCGCCGCTTGAGGTCCCGCACGATCTTCGCCGGCACGACATGCTGGTTGCACTCGTCGATCGGGATCAGGTTGAAATCGACCCCGGGCCCCAGCACCCGGCGCGCGTCGGCGTCGCGGGCGAGGCCATTCAATGCGGCAAGCGAGTTGGAGGGCAGGATCGTCCGCCACCAGACGATCGGATAGCCGTCGTCGTCATAATGCGACGGCTTGATCATCACGAAATGGAAGGTTTCGCGTCCCTCCGCCATGACGGGAGCATAAACGGTTCGGCGGCTTATGCCATGCGCTTATGGTTGCGGCGCTCACGCATCTGTGTTATAACGCGCGTATGAACATGGAGCTCAAGATCAAGAGGATCGGCAATTCGGCGGGCGTGATCCTGCCGAAGGAGTTGCTGGCGCACCTCGACGCCAGCATCGGCGACACGGTCGCGGTCAGCAGAACGCCCCGCGGCATCGAGCTGGCCCCGCCCGACGCGGATTTCGACGTCCAGATGGCTGCCGCCCGCGAGGTCATGGAGCGGCGCAAGCGCGCGTTGCGCGAACTGGCGAAATAGACCGGTGGCCGAGAGCTGGATCTGGGTCACCGTCGCGGTGGCGAAGGCGGCGCATGCCGAGCAGCTCGCCGAGCATGGCGGGGGTGAGGGTGTGCGCGATGAAGGGCTGCTGGAAAGCGCAATGGCCCGGCCGCTCAATCTCGCCGCTTATGGCGGGCCGGACGCCGCCGAGTTGGCCGCCGCTTATGCCTTTGGCCTGGCCCGCAATCATCCGTTCGTGGACGGCAACAAGCGCACCGCGGCGGTGGTGAGCGAGACCTTCCTCGTCCTCAACGGCCGCGCGCTGGAGGCGACGGACGCCGAGGTGGTGGTGGCGTTTCTCGCGCTCGCCGCCGGCGAACTCAGCGAGGCGGAGCTGGCGGACTGGTTTCGGGAGCGGCTCGCGGCGAGCGACGCCTAGCCAAGCCGCGCCGCATGCCAGCGCAGATGATCGGCCATGAAGGTCGAGATGAAATAATAGCTGTGGTCGTAACCGGGCTGCATTCGGAGCGTCAGCGGGATGCCGGCGGCGTCGCAGGCGGCGTGGAGCAAGCCGGGCCTCAGTTGCTCGGCCAGGAAATTGTCCGCCTCGCCCTGGTCGACCAGCAGTTCCGGCACGCGGGCGCCGTCCTCGATCAGCGCGACCGCGTCGTAAGAGCGCCAGCTCGCCCGGTCCGGTCCCAGGTATCGGGAGAAGGCTTTCTCGCCCCACGGCACCTGGGACGGCGCGACGATCGGCGCGAAGGCGGAGACGGCGCGGTAGCGGCCGGGATGGCGGAGCGCGAGGGTGAGCGCGCCATGGCCGCCCATCGAATGGCCCATGATTCCCTGCCGTTCCATGTCGGCAGGGAAGTTGGCCGCGACGATCTCCGGCAATTCCTCGGCGATGTAGGAGGCCATGCGATAATTTGCCGCATAGGGCTCCTGCGTCGCATCGACATAGAAGCCGGCGCCCTGGCCGAAATCCCAGGCCTCGTCGTCCGGCACATCCGCTCCGCGCGGCGATGTGTCCGGCGCGACGAAGATCAGGCCCAGCTCGGCGCAGGCGGCACGATACTCGCCTTTCTCCATGACATTGGCATGGGTGCAGGTGAGGCCGGAAAGATACCAGACTGCCGGCAGCAGCGCCGCGCCGGCGTCGAACGCCTGAGGCGGCAGGAAGACCGAGAAGTTCATGTCCGTGCCCGTCGCGCGGCTCTGATGCCGCCAGACCTGCTGCACGCCGCCATGGCTCTTTGCGGAGGAGAGGGTTTCGAGGGTCATTGCGGGGCGGCTTAGGCGAGCCAGCCTGTTCCGTCATGCTGAACTTGGTTCAGCATCCATTCCGGAGCTTCCGAGGCGCTTGCGGCATGGACCCTGGAACAAGTTCAGGGTGACGATAGCGGAAAAAGCACGTGGCCATTTTCCTACATGCGTCCATATCGGTTAAAGGTCGCTCTCCGTTTAAACCAACAGGAGGGCATTATGGATATTGATTCGATGATCGAAGAGCTGATCGACCGCGAGGGCGACTATGTGAACCATCCGGCCGATCGGGGCGGGCCGACGCGCTGGGGGATCACCGAGGCGGTGGCGCGCGCGCACGGCTATCGCGGCGACATGCGGGCGCTGCCGCGCGCCGAGGCGGCGTCGGTCTATCGGCGCATCTACTGGCTGCGGCCGGGCTTCGACCGGGTTGCCGAGCGCGCGCCGAAGGTCGCGGCGGAATCGTTCGACACGGCCGTGAATATGGGCCCCGAGACCGCGGTCGGCTTTCTTCAGCGGGCGCTGAACGCACTCAACCGCAATGGGCGGGACTATGCCGACATCATGGTCGACCGGCGGATCGGGCCGGCGACGCTCGGCGCGCTCGGCGGTTTCCTCGCGGCGCGCGGCGCAGCGGGTGAGGCGGTGCTGGTCAGGGCGCTCGATGCGCTGCAGGGCGAGCGCTACGTCGGGCTCGCGGAGGCGCGGCCGGCGAACGAAGCGTTCCTCTACGGCTGGCTGGCGAATCGGCTGGGTTGAAGGTCGATGGCGGCTGTCGGAGTTGTCAGGTTTACCGCGCTCAACGCCGCTTGCGCAGCACGAGGCTCGGCCATTCGCCGCGGTCGATCCGCGCGACGGGGCGCAGGCCGCGTCGGGCATAAGCGGCCGTCACTCGCTCCGCCTGCCGGTCGAGCAAACCGGCGAGGATCAGGCGCCCGCCCGGCGCCAGCGCGCCGGAAATGTCCGGCGCCAGCTCGATCAGCGGCCCGGCGAGGATGTTGGCGATGATCAGGTCGTAAGGCGCGCGGACGATCAGGCGGCGATGGTCGAGCCCGGCGGCCACGGCGAGCTCGCATTGACCGGGCCCGCGGCCGACGGGCACGCCATTGATCGCCGCATTCTCGGCCGCGACCTCGATCGCCACCGGATCGACATCGGAGGCGATTGCCCGGGCGCTCGGCCAGAGCCGGAGCGCGGCGAAGGCGAGCAGGCCGGTGCCGGTGCCGATGTCGGCGATCTGGCCGAACACGGCGCCCCTGGCCTTCAGCCGGTCGAGCGCGATCAGGCAGCCGGTCGTCGTCTCGTGCTGGCCGGTGCCGAAAGCGCGGCCGGCGTCGATCTCGAAGGCGATCGAGTGGGCGGGAACCTCGTCTCGATGCGCCGGCGTATGGACGAAGAAGCGCCCGGCCCGGATCGGCTCCAGCCCGGCCTGCGAGAGGGTGAGCCAGTCCGCGTCGCCGAGCCGTTCGATAGTCGGTTTCTCAAGGGCGCTCGGCGCGAGCGCGGCGATGGCGGCGAGGTCGGCCTTGCCTGGCTTCGCCTCGAAATAGCCGTCGAGGCGCCAGCCGCCGCCTGTCTCCTCGCCGGTCACCAGGGTCGGCGGCGCGTCGAGCGCGGCGAACGGGCCGATGTCCGCCGCGAGCGCCTCCGCCTCGACGCGGGTGCAGGGCAGGGAGACGCGCCAGGTCAGCGCACGAAACTCGCGCCGTTGACGTCGATCACCGCGCCGGTGGCCGATGCCGGCGCGTCGAGGGCGAACCAGCGCACCGTCTCGGCGATCTCGTCGGTGGTCGCGGGGCGGCCGATCGGCAGGTCGCCGAGCGCCGCGATCCCGCCCCGGCTGGCAATATAGTCCTCGACCATGCCGGTGACGGTGAAGCCCGGGCAGACGGTGAACGCGTAGATGCCCTCGCCGGCATAGCCGCGGGCGATCGTCTTGGTCATCGCGATCATGCCCGCCTTGGACGCGGCGTAATGCCAGTGATCGGGCGAGTCGCCGCGATAGCCGGCCCGGCTGGCGACATTGACGATCCGCCCGCCGCCGCCGCGTTGGCGGAAGTGAAGCACGGCGAGACGGCAGAGGTCCGCCGCCGCGCGCAGGTTGATCCTGAGCGTGCGTTCCCAGTGCGCCGCCCATTCGGCATCGCCGTCGCCGATCGGCGCCGCCTCGAACACGCCCGCATTGTTGACCAGCACATCGATCCGCCCGTCGAGCGCCGCCATCGCCTCCCACCAGAGCGCGGTCGCGCCCTCGGGGTCGGCGAGGTCGGCGGCGATCCTGCCGTCGCCGCCGGCGCTGCTGTGACCGATGACGCGATGGCCTTTCAGCCCCGCGACGATCGATGCGCCGATGCCCCGGTTCGCGCCAGTGACAAGGATGTGGGGGGGATCCGACATGGCGCGGCGCATAAGCCGCGCCGGAAACGAAAGCTAGGCGGCGAAGGTCTGGACGAAGCGGCCGGTGGTGGTCTTGAACTGCTTCATCTGCTCGTCGACCTCGGAGAAATTCTTCTCCACCTCGTCGATCTCGCTCGCCACCGCCTCGGTGTCGGCGCGGATCGCGGCGATCGTCGAGGACATCGAGTCCGCCGCGAGCGCGGTCTCGTCGACCGCGGCGGTGATCATCGTCACCGTCTGCGCCTGGGTCTCCATCGCCTTGCGGATGCGGTCGGCGCTGGACTGCACCTCCTCGACGGTGGACCGGATCGAATCGTTCGACTCGACAGTCTGGCGGGTGGCGGACTGGATGGCGCTGATCTTCGCCGCGATGTCGTCGGTCGCTCGCGCGGTCTGGTTGGCGAGGCTCTTCACCTCCTGCGCCACGACCGCGAAGCCGCGGCCCGCGTCGCCGGCGCGGGCGGCCTCGATGGTGGCATTGAGCGCGAGCAGATTGGTCTGGCCGGCAATGTCGCGGATGAGGCCGAGGATCGATTCGATCGCCTCCACCTGGGCGGAGAGCGCTTTCGATACGCCGACCGCCTGCTGCGATTGCTCGCCGGCGCGGCTGGCGACGTCGGCGGCGACCTCGACCTCGCTGCGCGCCTCCTCGATCGCCATGATCAGGCCGGCGGCGGTCTGCGCCGCCTCGCGCATCGCGACCGCCGATTGCTCGGCCGCGGCGGCGACTTCGCTGGTCTTGCCGAGCATGCCGCGCGCCGCCTCGCTCGCCTCGGCCGCCTGCTCGCGCATCCGCCGGCTGTTGCTGGCGCTGCGCTCGACGACGCTGACGATCTCCTTGTTGAACTCGGTGCCCTGGGCGCTGCGCCGCTCGCGCTCGGCCTGGGTGCGCAGCACGTCGTGATGGGATGCGAAGACGTCGATCTCGAGCGCGGTGAGCGCCGTCGTCGCGCGGACCAGCCGCGAGGCGCGCTCGGGGTCGTCGGGCAACGCTTTTACGATCGCGTCCTGCACGGCCTGGCCGCAGGCGGTGATGCCGGAATAGAGCGTGGTGAGCGAGATGTTCGCCTGGGTCGCCTGCTCGACATAGCCGCGCGTCATATCGACCCAGCGGGGATCGGCGAGGGCGCCATGCTTGGCCTCGATATGCGGGATGATCCGGTCGGTCAGCTGCTCGGTCTTGTCGGCGCCGATCGGCCGGTCGATCTCGTCGGACTTGGCGTAGCGCTCCCAGTAAGCGCGGGCGATGGTCCGCTTCCCGGGCTCGACCAGCGCCCAGATCTCGCGGCACTCCTCTTCCAGCCGGCCGTTCGTGTCGAACAGCCTGATCCGCCGCCGCAGATCGGCCTCGTCCCGCTGCCTGTCGTCGCCGGCCATGCTGTTTTCGTCCTCGCGCCAAGGAAATTTGGGTCGCGACAGTGCTAGCCCGCGATTGGTTAAATTCCTGTTGACCAAGGCGGCGCGAAACGCCGCAGCCGGGCGCTTGCAACGTCCGGCGTTCGGCCTAAAAGCGCGGAGCGAACTGGGGAGCCTCGCCAAGGACATGCATCGCAATCCTGCCCGGCCGCTGTCGCCGCATCTCAGCATCTGGCGCTGGGGCCCGCATATGGCGGTCTCGATCCTGCACCGGATGACCGGCGCCGGGCTTGCCATATTCGGGCTGGCGCTGCTGGTCTGGTGGCTGGTCGCGGCGGCGAGCGGCGCCGTTTCCTATGAATATTTCGCCGGCTGGGCGACCTGGCGCTGGTCGCTGATCTTCTGGGTGCCGCTGACCTGGGCCTTCTGGATGAAGTCGCTGGGCGGCCTTCGTCACCTCGTCATGGACATCGGCGCCGGCTTCGAGCTTCGCACCAACCGGATGTGGGCGATGCTGGTCATGATCCTGTCGGTCCTGCTCACCGCCGCGACCTGGGGTGCGATCGTGGTCTGGAAGCTGGCATGACGATGGAAACGCCGCTCCGCCAGGCCCGCGGCCTCGGCTCCGCCCGCACCGGCGCGCATCACTGGTGGCTGGAACGGCTGAGCTCGGTTTCCACGCTCCTCCTCTTGGTCTGGTTCGTCGCCTCGCTCTGGCGGCTCCCGGCCTATGACCATGGCACGATCGTCCAGTGGCTCGGCAGCCCGCTCGCCGCGGTGCCGATGATCCTGCTCATCCTCTCGACCTTCTGGCATGCGCGCATGGGCCTGATCGTCGCCATCGAGGATTATGAGCATGGCGGCTCCCGGCTGCTGCTCGTCGTCCTCGTCAACTTCCTCGCCATCCTCGGCGCGGCGCTCGCCATCTTCGCCGTGCTCAAGATCGCCTTTGCCGGGACCCCAGCCTGATGGCCGACGCCTACAAGATCATCGATCATGCCTATGACGTCGTCGTCGTCGGCGCCGGCGGCTCTGGGCTGCGCGCGACGATGGGCGCGGCCCAGGCGGGCCTCAGGACCGCCAACATCACCAAGGTTTTCCCGACCCGCAGCCACACCGTCGCCGCGCAGGGCGGCATCTCGGCCAGCCTCGG
>NZ_JBQTIN010000105.1:0-19241 GCF_052388015.1 Sphingosinicella sp. | reverse complement strand
TCCCTACATTGGCCGCATGACCCAGTCCGACAACATCCGCATCGGCGACGGCGACCCGATCGCCCCGCCGATCGCCCATGCCCGCTTCGCGATCGGCGAGGTGGTGAAGCACCGGATGTTCGATTTCCGGGGCGTGGTCTTCGACGTCGATCCGGTCTTCGCCAACAGCGACGAATGGTATGAGGCGATCCCGGAGGACATCCGGCCGGCCAAGGACCAGCCCTTCTACCATCTCCTCGCCGAGAATTCGGAAAGCTCCTACGTCGCTTACGTCAGTCAGCAGAACCTGCTGCCCGACGAGGTCGGCGACCCGGTCGATCATCCGGCGATCGGCGAGATGTTCGAGGGCTTCGCCGAAGGGCGCTATCGCCTGCGGCCCGAGCGGCGGCACTAGGCGCCCGCTTCGGCCGCTGTCGGTTGACACCGGCCGCTCCCCCTTATAGCAGCCCGGTTTCCGCGCGGAGCCCCGGCTTTCGCGCGCAAGCGTTTTTGATGATTGGATAGGCCCATGTTCGCCATCGTGCGCACGGGCGGCAAGCAGTATCGCGTCGCCGCCGGAGACAAGATCGTGGTCGAGAAGCTTGCCGGCGAGGCGGGCGATTCGGTCGAACTCAGCGACGTCCTGCTCGCCGGCGACGGCGGCGAGCTGAAGGCGACGTCCGGCCTCGTCGTGGCGGCGGAGATCGTCGCCCAGGCGAAGGCCGACAAGGTGACGGTGTTCAAGAAGCGCCGCCGCCACAATTACCGCCGCAAGCGCGGCCACCGCCAGCAGCTGACGATCCTCAAGATCCTCAGCATCGGCGGCGAGAAGCCGAAGAAGGCCGCCAAGGCCGAGGCCGCTCCGGCCGCGGAGAAGCCGGCCAAGGCGCCGAAGGCCGAGGCTCCGGCCAAGGGCGGCGCAGAGACGCCGGCGGAGGCCAAGGCCGAAGCGCCGAAGAAGGCCGCAGCGACCAGGAAGGCGGCCGATGCTGCGCCTGCGAAGAAGGCCTCGACCAGGACGCCTGCCGCTGGTAAGGGCGAATAAACGAAATTCAGGTTAGAGAAGGCCCATGGCACATAAGAAAGCAGGCGGCTCGTCGCGTAACGGCCGCGATTCACAATCGAAGCGCCTCGGCGTGAAGAAGTTCGGCGGCGAGAGCGTCACCGGCGGCAACATCATCGTGCGCCAGCGCGGCACCAAATATTATCCCGGCCAGAATGTCGGCATCGGCAAGGACCATACCCTGTTCGCGCTTACCGCCGGCACCGTCGCGTTTCGCGACGGCAAGCTGGGACGCAAGTTCGTCTGCGTCGACATGCCGATTACCAGCGCGGCGGAATAGGAGCGGTCAAGGAAAGGCCGTTCCGGGAGGAGCGGCCCAAGGTTCTTAGGACAGGACCAAGTGAGGGAGGGGCCGCCGCCTCTCCCTTTTGTTTTGTCTCCCTCACGCCAACATGTCGCCGGCGCGTAACCCGAAAGGGTCAAGCGCGCCGGGGGCGGGAGCGAGAAGGAAGAGGCAAATGTTCGCGAGAACGCCCCGGTTGCTGTTGAGACCCGGCTGGAGAGAGGATGCGCCGCAGCTCGTGGCGGCAATCGCCGACGAGCGTATCGTCTGCAACCTCGCCCAGGCACCCTGGCCCTATCGGCTGAGCGATGCCGAAACCTTCCTTTCGCGCGAGCGCAGGCCGCATGAGCCGTCCTGCCTCATCTTCCGGCGCACCGAGGGTGCGCCGCAGCTGATCGGCGGCATCGGCGTCGGCCGTCTGCCCGACGGCGACGAGCTGGAATTCGGCTACTGGCTGGCGCGGCCCTATTGGGGCCAGGGCTATGCGACCGAGGCCGGCTGCGCCCTGATCGCCAATGCGCGCCATACGCTCCGGCTGAAACGGTTGGTCGCCGGCCACTTCACCGACAACCCTGCCTCCGGCCGGGTGCTGGCGAAGCTCGGCTTCAAGCCGACCGGCGTGACCCGCCTGCGCTGGAGCGCCGGACGGCGGGCTGAGGCGCCATGCCGCGATTTCGTGCTCGATCTCGATCGGCAAGAAGAGTCGTGTTCGGAGCCCTGCCCGATGGCGGCATAAGGAGCTCCCCCTCTCCCGCTTGCGGGAGTGGGCCGGGGTGAGGGTCTGACGAAAAGACGAAGACCCTCACCTTAATCCTCTCCCGCGAGCGGGAGAGGAGAAAGTCTCAAGCCGTCGCCGCACCCACCGGCATCAGCGCCGCCTCGTACTCGCTCTCGGCGCGCGCGATCAGCGCCCGGTCGTCATGGTTCCACGGGTGGAAGCCGGGCAGGAAGAAAGCGAGCCAGGCGCCGAAGATCTTGCGCAGCATCCCCGGCCGGACCCAGGCGAACCACAGCATCCGCGCCCAGGCCTTCGGGCCGGTAATGCCGTCCTGGCGCAGCAGCTCCAGCGTGCCCCTGCTCCGGTCGACGATGAAGTTGCGGGTGACGAACAGCATCACCTTCGCCTTGACCTTCCAGCGCAGCCGCCGCGGCCAGGCCTTCGTCGCGTGCAGCCAGGTGTCATAGGCGACGCCCTTGTGCTCGATCTCCTCGATCGCGTGCCAGCGCCACATCGCCGCGCTCTCCGGATCGGCGCGACCGAGGTGGCGCGGATTGCGCAGCAGCTGATTGGCGAGGATCGCGGTGAAATGCTCCAGGCACATCGTCGCCGCGAGGCTGACGATCGGCGGCTTGGCGCGGGTGATCGCCAGCCGGTACTCCACCCGCTCCTCGAGCGGCGTCAGGTCATAGCCCGCCTCGATCGCCCGGCGGTTGAACTGCACATGCTCGCGGCTGTGCATCACCTCCTGGGTGGTGAAGGCCTTGATCTCGGCGGCGAGCTTCTCGTCCGCGCCCTCGCGGAACATCCGGACGCTCTCGACGAAGAAGGCCTCGCCGATCGGGAAAGTCGCGCTCAGCGCGTTGTAGAAGGCGGTGGCGACCGGATCGCCGCCCATCCACCAGCGGTCCTGCGTCATGCCGCGGCCGAAGCGGCGGTCGCGCGGCGTGATCGTGAGGTCGGCGGGTGTCACGGCGCGACTCATGCGTTAAGCTCCTTTGGAACGGAGATATGTCATACTTACACAAGTGTCAATAAAGCGGGAACGACTGTCGCCGGAGGAAAGCCGGGCCGCCGCGTTGGAGGCGGCGCGCCGACTGCTCCTCGAGCGCGGGCCGCAGGCGGTGACGCTCAAGGCGGTCGCGGCCGAGATCGGCAAGAGCCATGCGAACGTGCTTCACCATTTTGGCTCTGCGGCCGGCCTGCAGGCGGCGCTGGCGGCATCGCTCAGCGACCGGGTCTGCGCGGAGATCGCCTTGGCGGTCCAGCGCGCCCGCGCCCATGAGATCGACCCGATCGAGATCGTCGACCGCACCTTCGACGCCTTCGACAAGGAGGGCGCGGGCGCGCTCGCCGCCTGGATGATCCTCTCTGGCAATCGCGATGCGCTGAACCCGATCCTCGACGCGATCCATGCCTTGGTCGACCAGCTCCGCGAGGGCCATGAGGGGCATCCGGTGCGCGAGACGACGCTCTGGCTCGTGCTCGCCGCCGCGGGCGATTCGCTGATCGGCGCGGAGCTGGCGCAGGCGCTCGGCCTGCCGCGCGGCAAGGCACGCGAGATCGCCCGGCAGCAGCTGATCGCGACCACCGAGCTGCGCGCAGGACCGCGCTAACTCAACGCGATCACAATCGCGCCGTCGAGGCCCGCGCCGTTGCGGGTCACCTGCGCCATCGGCACATGCGCGCCCGACCGGCGGAAGATGCCGTCCTCCTCGTTGCGCCGCCGTTCGCCGCGTTGACCGGCATAAGGGCCTTCGCGAAAGACGGCGTCGTTCAACTCTTCGGGAAAATAGAATTGCGAGGTCACTTCGCGCCCGTCCGGCATCCAGGCCTTGAGATGAATATGGGTCGCGCGGCCCTGATACCAGCCGGGATAGATGGTGTTGAACGTCGCCACGCCCTCGGCGTCGGCGAACTGGGTGCCGCGCAGCCAGCGCTGGCCTGACGAACGCTCCTGGTCATAGCCCGAATAGACGCCGGCGGCGTCGCAATGCCACAGATCGACCCGCGCCCGCTGCGACGGGGCGCAAGCGGCGGCATCGACGATCTGCAGCCGCAGCCGCAGCGGCACGCCCGGCTTGCCTTCGGCGATGTCGGCGCGGACCAGCTCGGGGTCGAAATAGAACGGCCCTTCGGTCTGCTGGGGCGTGACTGGACAGGTCGTCCCCGCGATCAGGCGATTGCTCGACGCCACCGGCGGCGTCGCACGTTGCCCGGCAAGCGCAAGGATCGGCAACGCGCCCAGGCCGGCGGCGCCGACGCCGATCAACAATTCGCGGCGGTGAATCAGGGTCATCGGAACGCGCCTCCTTTTCGCCCTGTCGCCCAGCCGTGTCGCAGGCTTATACCGGACCGGACGAAAACTGTCCCCGATTGTCGCGAAGCGAAGGAGCATCCGCATGATCAGTGGCGCGCATGTGATGATCTTCACCCAGGACGAGGCGGCCGACCGCGCTTTCCTGCGCGACGTGCTCGAAATCCCGTGCATCGATTCGGGCGGCGGCTGGCTGATCTTCAAGCTGCCACCGGCCGAATTGGGCGTGCACAGCCACGAGGCGAACGACCTCCACAAACTCTATCTGATCTGCGACGACCTCGACGCCGAGATGGCGCGGCTCGCCGGGCGCGGCGTGACCTGCGACGAGCCCCAGGCGGCAAGCTGGGGCCGCTTCACCGGCGTGCCGCTGCCGGGCGGCGGCAAGCTCGGCCTCTACGAGGCGCATCACAAGCGGCCGTGACCGCCCTTTCCTCCCTTCCCTTGCCGCACTAAGTCGCGGCGGTGCATTTCCTCGACCAGGCCAAGATCTTCGTCCGCTCCGGCGCGGGCGGGCCGGGCGCGGTCAGCTTCCGGCGCGAGAAGTTCATCGAATATGGCGGCCCGGACGGCGGCGACGGCGGCAAGGGCGGCGACATCGTCTTCGAGGCGGTGGCGGGCCTCAACACGCTGATCGATTTTCGCTACACCCAGCATTTCCGCGCCCCGCGCGGCAAGGGCGGCGCGGGCTCCAACCGCACCGGCGCGGGCGGCAAGGATCTGGTCGTCAAGGTGCCGGTCGGCACCCAGATCCTCGCCGACGACGAGGCGCGCACTTTGCTCGCCGATTTGACCGGGGTCGGCGAGACGCTCGTCTTCCTGAAGGGCGGCGACGGCGGTCGCGGCAATGCCAGCTACAAGACCTCGACCAACCGCGCGCCCCGTCAGCACGGCACCGGTTGGCCGTCGGAAGAGGCCTGGGTCTGGCTGCGCCTCAAATTGCTCGCCGACGCGGGGCTGGTCGGGCTTCCGAACGCCGGCAAATCGACCTTCATCAATGCGGTTACCAACGCCCGGGCCAAGGTCGGGGCCTATGCCTTCACCACCACCCGCCCCCAGCTCGGCGTCGTCCGCCACAAGGGCGGCGAGTTCGTCGTCGCCGACATTCCCGGCCTGATCGAGGGCGCTGCCGAAGGGGCCGGGATCGGCGACCGCTTCCTCGGCCATATCGAGCGTTGCCGCGTGCTCCTCCATCTCGTCGACGCCAATGACGAGGATGTGGCAACCAGCTACCGCGTCGTCCGCGACGAGCTGGAGGCCTATGGCGCCGGCCTCACCGAAAAGCCGGTCGTCGTCGCGCTCAACAAGATCGACACGCTGGACGACGAGCTGATCGCGGCGCTTTCGGCGGAGCTGGAGGAAGCGAGCGGCGCCGCGGTGATCCCGATCTCCGCGGCGGCGGGAACCGGCCTCGACTGGGCGCTCGACAAACTGCTCGAAGCGATCGGCCCCCACGGCGCGGCGGTAAGCGCGGACGACGAAGGCGAGGATGCGATCATATGGTCGCCACTATGAGCGCCACGCTCGCGATCACCGGAGCGACCGGCTTCGTCGGCTCCCGATTGATCGCGGTCGCACGGGCGGCGGGGCATCCGGTGCGCGCGCTGACCCGCGGGCCTCGCCCGGCCGAGCCCGGCCTGATTTGGGTCGAGGGCACGCTGGACAGCACGGACGCGCTCGCCGCGCTGGCCGACGGCGCCGATGCCGTCATCCATGTCGCCGGCCTCATCAACGCGCCCGACCGCGCCGCCTTCGACGCGGTCAACGTCGCCGGCACGGCACACATGATCGACGCCGCCCGCGCCGCCGGCGTGAGGCGCTTCATCCACATCTCCTCGCTCGCCGCGCGCGAGCCGGGTCTGTCGGATTATGGCGGCTCCAAGGCGCGCTCGGAGCAGGTCGTCGCCGCGTCGGGCCTCGACTGGACGATCCTTCGCCCACCCGCCATTTACGGTCCCGGCGACCGCGAGACGTTCGAATTGTTCAAGATGGCGCGGCGTGGCTTCGTCGCCTTGCCGCCCAAAGGCCGCTTCTCGGTCATCCATGTCGACGATCTCGCGCGGCTGATCCTCATCCTGCTCGACGCGCCGAACTCGATCGGCGAAACCTATGAGCCGGATGACGGCCGCGAGGGCGGCTGGGAGCATCGCCATTTCGCCCGCACCCTCTCGCGCCTTTTCGGCAAGCGCGCCGCGACGCTCGCGGTGCCCGCGCCGGTGCTCAAAGGTGCGGCGCGCCTCGACCGGCTTGTCCGCCGCGGCAAGGCCAAGCTGACGCCCGACCGGGCCCGCTATTTCTCCCACCCGGATTGGGTCGCGGCCGCTGAGCGGCGCCCCCCGGCCAGCCTGTGGACGCCGCAAATCCGCACGCCGACCGGCCTCAAGGAGACGGCTTCTTGGTATCAGGCGCAGGGCTGGCTGCGCTAGCCTGACCTGGAACCCTTGGCGATCGGCATATCGGTCCGGCGCGTTGGGCAAGGCTATGGGGTCTGATGCTGCGACAATTCTTCATCGAGCAGATCGATGATCGCGCACTCCGGGACCGCTCCACCGGAGCAACGTTTGATCGTGGTGGCGAGCAACCGTTCCAGCTTCGCGAGATCGGCGATCTTGGCGCGGACCTGCTCCAGATGATGCGCCGCGATCTCCCGAACCTCTACGCAAGAGGCTTTGCCGGGTCCGCCTAGGTCGAGAATCGCCCGCACTTCCTCCGGCGCGAAGCCGAGGCCGCGCGCACGGCGGACGAATCCCAGGGTTCTCGCGTGCCCATCGTCATAGATGCGATGACCGCCTTCGGTTCGGGGCGGAGCGGCCAGAATGCCGATCCGCTCAAAGTAGCGGATCGTTTCTATATTCACCCCGGTTCGGCGGGCCAGCTCACCGCGCGAGATGCCGCCGCCTCTCCGACCTCCTGCCGCCATTACGATTTCCCTTGATCCTGTAATCGCTACAGGTGCCACATAACAGCGAATCACCCGGGAGGTGAAATTGCGAATGTCTCAACGTTTCAAATCTCCGGACGGCGGCGTCGCCGCTTTGGGCACGCTTGCGAGCTTCGGCGCGCTGCTTTCCGCCGCCGCCTGCTGCGTGCTGCCATTGGCTTTGGGTTCGATCGGCTTGGGAGCCAGCGGGCTAGCCGCTTTCGTCCCCTATCATTGGCCCCTCACAATTGCGGCCGTCCTAGCCGTCGCCGCAGGCTGGTTCCTCTACATCCGAAAAAGGCGCGCCCGCGCCGCCGATACCGGCTGCACGGTTGCGCCGCCGACGCAAGCCACTCTTCTGATGCTGACTTTGGCCACGATAGCCGTGGCTCTTTCCGCGCTTTGGCCCGGATATATCGAACGGCCGCTGATGGGGCTGCTTGGAGGGGCGTGATGCAGTTGATCTCGACCCTAGTCTGCCCGGAGTGCGGCGGCGCCTCGCAAGAGACGATGCCGACCGAGGCCTGCCAGTATTTCTACGATTGCCCGCATTGCGGGGCCGTGCTGCGTCCAATCAAAGGCTATTGCTGCGTGTTCTGTTCCTATGGCGACGTGCCGTGCCCTCCAATTCAGGAAGCGAACGCGACGGGCCAAATAGCATCGTGTGGCGGGGGAGGTTGCGATGGCTAGCGACTGTGCATCTGATGTCGATGGAACCGGAAAGGACTGGGCCGGCGACCGCCGAGCCTTTACCCTGCTTTGGGGACTTCCGACTGGGCTCATGATTGTCGCCGCATTTCTCAGTCCGGCGGCTCGGGCAATCGTCTGGACGGCAATGCTCCTTTGGATGGGCGGGGCATGCTTCCAAAATGCCCGGCGCTGCAAGCGGACGCATTGCCGTTTCACCGGCCCGTTCTTCGCCTTGATGGCCGTGCTCGTTGTTATCCATGCGGCTGGAATACTGCCTCTCGGTCCTTACGGCTGGAGCGTCCTCGGCGGCATAACCCTTTTCGGATTCGGCGCTCTTTGGTGGGCCAGCGAGCGACGCTGGGGCGCGTTTTTGCGTTGAGAGAAGCGCGCTATCAGGCGCGAACGCCACCGCTATCACTTACTGCTCCCGCTAGGCGGAGAGTCAATCAGACCAGATAAATCCACACATAGGCGCCGCAGCTCGCGACCAGGCCGACCAGCAGAATGCGATAGGCCCAGGCGAGCATCCGGTATTTCTTGCGCTGCAGGATCGCGCCGCCCTGATAGACGTCGCGGGCCATCGTCTCGTAGAGGCTGTGGTCGGCCTTCAGCCGGCTGGTGAGATCGGCGACGAACTCCTCCTCGCTCATCCGGGTGAACGTGCCGAAGAAGAGGATATTGGGCTTGCCGCCGCCCTGCTTCGCCTTGGTCGCGGGCAGCACCGCCAGGATCGCGAAGATCGCCGACAGGAAGGCGGCGCCGCCGAGGATCAGCAACGGCAGCGGCGCGCTCGCGCCCTGCGCGCGCCCGATCGTGATCGTGAAGATCACGAAGGTCGCGCCCATCAGGATGCTCGCCTTGGTGTCGGCCATTGCCGAAAGCTGGAGCTGGGCAAGCTGCGCGGTGCGCATCAAATGCACCGCGTTCACGGAATAGGTTTCGTCCGCGCCGTCGTCAGCGTCCGCCACAGGCCCGTCTCCCTGCCGCGTTCATGCCACGGAGTTGCGAGCCTTGCCAAGCATCGGCCCCGTTTCGGCCCTATTCGCTTGGCACCGCTCACCCAAAGAACCTAAAGGCTTGGGCATGACCGACAGAGACGAAACCTTCGACGCCGTCGCGCGGCTGATCACGCCGTTCAACAAGAAAGGCGCCGCGCTGACCGAGACGACAAGCTTCGCCGGCGATCTCGAATGGGACAGCCTGGTGGTGATGGACTTCGTCGCCTCGGTCGAGGACGAGTTCGACATATTGATCACGATGAACATGCAGGCGGAGATCGAGACGGTCGGCCAGCTCGTCGATGCGGTCGACACGCTCAAGAACGAGAACCCGACCCGGGCATGACCGATCTGTTCAGCAAGTTCGATCCGCTGATCGAGCAGCGCGAGGCGTTGCTCGCGACCGGCGTCAAGGACCCCTTCTCGCTCGTCATGGAGAAGGTGCTCTCCCCCACTCGCGCGATCTGCAACGGCAAGGAAACCATCCTCCTCGGCACCTACAATTATATGGGGATGACGTTCGACGACGACGTCATCCAGGCCGGCAAGCGGGCGTTGGACGAATTCGGCTCGGGCACGACCGGCAGCCGCGTCCTCAACGGCACATATCAGGGCCACAAGGAATGCGAAGAGGCGCTGAAGGCCTTCTACGCCATGGACCATGCGATGGTCTTCTCGACCGGCTACCAGGCCAATCTGGGCGTCATCGCCACCATCGCCGGCAAGGACGACTATATCGTCCTCGACATCGACAGCCACGCCTCGATCTATGACGGCTGCGCGATGGGGAACGCCAATATCGTCCCCTTCCGCCACAACGACATTTCCGCGCTGGAAAAAAGGCTGGCGCGCATCCCGGAGGGCGCCGGCAAGCTGGTCGTGCTGGAAGGCGTCTATTCGATGCTGGGCGACATCGCGCCGCTGAAGGAGATGGTCGCTGTCTCCAAGGCGGCCGGCGCGATGGTGCTGGTCGACGAGGCCCATTCCATGGGCTTCATCGGCGAGAACGGCCGCGGCGTCGCCGAAGCGCAGGGCTGCCTCGACGATGTCGATTTCGTCATCGGCACCTTCTCGAAGAGCGTCGGCACCGTCGGCGGCTTCTGCGTCTCCAACCATCCCAAGTTCGAGATCCTCCGCCTCGTCTGCCGGCCCTATGTCTTCACCGCCTCGCTGCCGCCAAGCGTCGTGGCGACCGCGGCGACCTCGATCCGCAAGCTTATGCACGGCTCGAACAAACGCGCCCATTTGTGGGAGAATTCGAAGCGCCTCCATGCGGGCCTCAAGGCGCTCGGCTTCCAGCTCGGCACCGACGAGCCGCAATCCGCGATCATCGCCGTGATCATGCCGGACCTGGAGCGGGGTGCGGCGATGTGGGAGGCGCTGCTCTCCGAGGGCCTCTATGTGAACCTCGCCCGGCCGCCAGCGACGCCGGCCAACATGACCTTGCTGCGCTGCTCGCTCTGCGCCGAGCATAGCGACGCCGAAGTCGGCCAGATCCTCGCCATGTTCGAGCGGGCCGGCAAGGCGGTCGGCATCATCGTCTGAACGAAATGGTTCCGAATTTATTGGTTAACTGCGGCAAGCCGAGCGATTCCGGGCGATAAGCCGCGACGCGCCGCTCCTGCTCCGCCTTCCCTCGCCTCGCACTGACGCCTAATTTTCGCGAATGGCGGAGGAGGGATACGAGCGCGCCGACGAGGGCGGCGGGCCGTCGCGTAGCGCATTGTGGGTCAGCGCGGGCGCGCTGGCGGCGACGATGGCGCTTATCGCCCTCATCATGCTCATCACCGGCGCGAGCCGCGCCCGCGACGAGGCGCTTGGCTGGGAGCGGCGCACCTATGAGGTGATCGTGATGACCCGCACGATCGATGCCGCCGTCGCCCGCTCCGAGGCGGCGCTCGGCCGCTATGTGCTCGACGAGCGGCAGCAGACCGGCACCGATTATTATAACGAGTGGCGAAACGGCGCCTATCAGATCGGCCAGCTCCGCCAGGTGCTCGGCGCCGACGCCGAGCAGACCGCGCGCGTCACCCGCCTCCAGGCCTTGTTCAGCCAGCGCGGCCAGGAATTGGCTCCCGCCGCGTCCGCCGCCCAGGCACGGCGTGGTCAGGACGGCCTGGGGCTTCTCTACCAGGCGGCGTCCTCTGCCACCCTCCCGGCTCTCCGCGCTTTGCTGCAGGATATCGCGCGAGCCGAGCGCGCCAATCTCGCCCGCCGCACGCAGGAGACGCAGGTCTTCGCCGCTCGCGTCGACGCCTATACCGACTGGCTCGGCTGGCTTGCGATCCTGATCGGGATCGGCGCCGTCGGACTCGCCATCCTCGCCTGGCGCGCCTTTCTCGACACGATGCGCGCCCGGCGGGAGGCGGCGAGCGCCGAGTACCGGGCGGCCGAGCTCGACGAGGCAGTGCACGCGCGCACGCTGGAGCTGAGCGCCGCCAACGAAAATCTGCAGCGCGAGATGGCCGAGCGCGAGGCCGCCGAGGCGAAGCTGCGCCAGGTCCAGAAGATGGAGGCGGTCGGCCAGTTGACTGGCGGCATCGCGCACGATTTCAACAACATGCTCGCGGTCGTCGTCGGCGGCCTCGATTTGGCCCGCCGCAAGCTGCACGGCCCCCGGCGCGAGGTCGAATATCATCTCGACAATGCGATGGAGGGCGCGACCCGGGCCGCCGCCCTCACCCGCCGGCTGCTCTCCTTCGCCCGCGCCGAGCCCCTGCTGCCCGAAGCGATCGCCCCGGCGCGGCTGGTCGAGGAGATGCTGGAGCTTGCCGACCGGGCGCTCGGCGAGCGGATCACGGTCAACACGCTCGCCCCGGATGAGGAATGGCTGGTCTGGGCCGACCGCACCCAGCTCGACAACGCGATCCTCAACCTCGCCGTCAATGCGCGCGACGCGATGGACGGCGCCGGCGAGCTGACCATCGCCATCGAGCATGTCGCGCTGCGCGCCGGCGCGATCGAGGCGCTGGCGGCGGGCGATTATGTCCGGATCGCGGTCAGCGACACCGGCCGCGGCATCGCGCCGGAGCACCTCCACCGCGTCTTCGAGCCTTTCTTCACCACCAAGCCGCTCGGCAAGGGCACCGGCCTCGGCCTCTCCCAGATTTTCGGCTTCGCGCGCCAGTCGCGCGGCGACGTGACCCTGGCCTCGACGCTCGGCGAGGGCACGACCGTCGCGCTCTATCTGCCGCGCTGGCTGGACGAGGCCGCGACGAGGCCCGCGCCGCGCCCCCGTGCGACGCATCCGGAGTCGATCGCCCGCGCCGCGCGCGCCGTCCGCATCCTCGTCGTCGAGGACGATCCGCGCGTCGCCCGCGCCACCTCCGGCGCGCTGGAAGAGCTCGGCCATCGCGCCGTCAACGCGGCGAGCGGCGAGGAAGCGCTGGCCCTGCTCGATGGGCCCGCGTCGGATGTCGATCTCGTCGTCACCGACGTGATGATGCCGGAGATGACCGGCGCCGAGCTCGCCGCCGCGATCCGCCGCCGCGGGCTCAATGTCCCGATCCTGTTCGTCACCGGCTATGTCGGCGAGGCGGGCGACGCCGACAATCTCGCCGAGGGCGATCTGCTGCGCAAACCGTTCACCGTCGCCGCTTTGGCCGAGGCGGTCGAGAACACGCTCGCGGGCGTCAGCGGATCGCGCCGCGCCGCCACAGGCGCGGCAGCATGACGAGCGCGCCGACGATCGGAAAGCGCCGCATCCAGGGCCGGACCTCGATCGCCGTGCCGGCGTGCCGGTTGATCTTCCAGGCGATATAATCGACCCCGCCGGAATAGGTCGTCGTCGCCTTGGCCAGCCGCGCCAGAGTCAGCGCCTTTCCCTTGCGCCGGAACCATCGCCAGCTTTTCGCCGCCTTGTCTGGGCGATGGGCGAGCGGCAGCGCCGCCTCGCCGAAACGGCGGTATCGCTCCAAATCGTCGTCGACGATCGACCCCGAGCGCCCCTTGCGCTCGGCGCGCAGCTCGCTGGCGTAGGTGAGCTCGAAGCCGCGCCGGAACAGGTCGAGCGGCTTCGCCCCCTTCGCCGCCATCGGACGGGCGTAGCCGAGCAAAGTCGGCGCCGCTCGGGCCACTGCGTCCACCGCCTTGTCGCGCGCCGCCTCGTCCATCGCCCAGACCAGCCGCGCGGGCTGGGCGAAGCGCGCCCACACGGATACATCGCCCGCTTCCGGCCCGTTCAGGCGGTGAAAGTCCGCCTCGCTCATCACCGCATATTTGGCGAGCAGCCGGTCATGGCTGAACGGGAACACGTTGGGCGGCAGCAGCCGGTTCCACACCGCGCGCCAGCCAAGCCCGAACGCGGCCCGATAGCTGGAGACGATCACGTAGAAATCGAGCATCAACCCGTCGAGCTGCTTCTCGCGCAGGCAGGAGCCGTAGAACAGCACCGCCCGCGCCGCTCCGGCATATTGCGCCGCGATCGCCGCCGCCATCGCCCGCGCCCGGGGCTCGACCGGCCGAGCCAGCTCGGCAGCGACGAGATCGCGCAGCCCGTGGGTCACGGATAGGTCTGGGCGTTGCACTCGCGCGCAAAGGCGGCGAGCGGCTCGCGCCCTTCTGCCATTCCGATCTGAAAGTCCGCCCGCGCCGCACCGCTGACGTCCAGCCAGGCGATGCCGAAGGCACGGGCAGCGAAGATTCGGCGATAGGCCGCGCCGTCGAGGCCAATTATCGACATCACTGCCTGGTTCATGACCACCGGCTGGCTGCCGGGCGGGGCGGCGTCGCGGGCGAGCGCGGCGTCGATGATCCAGGCGGAGCTGCCGCCCGCGCCGGTCAGCACCGCGGGATCGTCATGCGCGATCATCGCCATCACCACCAGCTCGCGCCGGTCGTTGCACAGGAACATGAGCTTGCCCGGTCCGTCGCCTTCGTTGGCCGTGGCGCGCAAATAGCGCTGGCCGGCGACGGTCTGGAAGTCCCACCGCGCTAGGCTTGGCGCGGGCGCGCTTTCGTACGGCGGCTGCGCGGCGCCGACGGACGCCAGCGCGGCAAGAGCCATCAGGACGGCTTTTCTCATGCCGTTCTTTTAGCCGCTCACTCCGACCGGCGATAGGGAACGAACGGCCCCGCCCGCGCCAGCCGGACGACTTCGGAGAAGGGGTCGGTCAGCTCGATCATCTCGCCTTCGCAGAGCGTCGGCAGGCCGCGGCGGTTGACGATCGCGTCGCGCCGGTCGAGCCGCTCGGCGCCGGCGGTCGGCCGGTTGACGTAGAGCGTATTGCCGATCCGATAGACGATCGCCGTCCGGTTCACGATCCTGATGCTGCCGGCGCGGCGGAAGTTGAGGCAACGCTGCGACGGGCCAGCCTCTACCCAGCCCTCCAGCAACCCGGCAAGCTCCGCCTCGTCGGCCGGCGTGGATTGGGCGGCCACCATGCCGCCCGCCAAACCGAGCACCACGGCAGCCAGCGAAGTGACGAACAGGCCCCTCATGTCGAACCTCCGCGCCGTCAACGAGCCGCGACCAGCGCGCGTTCCGCTCAGGCGGCGAGCCTGAGGAACGGCACCGGCGCCGTCGGCCTGAGGACGATCGGCCGGCCGGTGTCCGCCTCGAACGTCTCGCCGTCGAGGATCACGCTGGAGCGCGCGCCTTCGATCCTGATTTCGTCGCTGCGTTCGAGATGGACGCCGGCGAGGGCGCGTCGGCCAAGGCGGCCGCTCATCCCGGCGGCAAAGGCGCGCATCAAGGCGGGGAAGCTGCGGTCGATGAGGAGCATCTGCATCGAGCCGCCAGGCATACCGGCGGGGACGAGCGAGCCGTTGAACAGCAGCCGTTGCAGCGTCGTCACCATCAGCAGCGAGAACCGGCCCTGCTTCACACCGCTTCGCGTCACCGAAACGGTGAGTTCGCGCGACACGGGCGGGAGGAACCGCGCGTCCCGCCCGGTCAGCACGCCGGCGAGGCTGAGAACCAGGGTAAGGCCATGCGCCAGCCAGTTGGGGAGGCCGAGCGGATAAATCTTGTGCCGGCAATAGAGCATCGTGTCGGCGAGCCCCGCGCCGCCGAGGAACATGCCGAGCACCGGCCGCTCGCCGCCCTTGCCGTCGGACAGGGCGATCAGCTCGCGCTCGACGATGTGCGGCGCCATGTCGGTGCGGGCGAGCTCCAGCACCCGCTCCAGCGCGGTGATCGGGTCGCCGTTCGCGCCCAGATCCTGGGCGATGAGGTTGGTCTTGCCGTTGGGCAGCACAGCGACCGGCGGCGGGCTCCCGCAGAAATGGCCGCCCTGGTGCAACTCGGTCAGCGCCGCCTGCACCGTGCCGTCGCCGCCGTTGAGGACGATGACCTTGGGCCTGACCCGGGCAATGGTGCGCATCGCCTGGGCGATCTGGCCGACTTCCTCCACCTCATAGTGGAAGATGTCCTTTTCGTTCGCGCAAAAGCTCCGCACGCGCGGCAACTGGCTCAGATTGCCGCTCGACCGCGGATTGGAGAGGAGCGCGACCAGAGCCATGCTTATGCGGCCGGCCGGATGCTTAGGCCGTAACGGTAGAGCAAGGTGACGTTCACCCCCGCGACGCCGCGGCCGACGTTGAACGCGACGCTGTCATAGGACGGGCGCAGGCTGAGCAGGCTGACGCTCGGGTTGCGCGAGAAGCCGCCGCCGTCGCTCCAGCCCGAGCGGCCGTTGCCGTCCAGATCGTGGCGCACCGCGACCGCGTAGCGGCCCGCACTCGGCACCGCGACGCAGATCCGCATCGGCCCGCCGCCGGTCACCGGCACATTGACCTGGCGGACATATTGGCCGCGGGCGAGGAAGCGCGATGGGTTCGAGCCGTACACGTTGACCCGCACGCTGCCGGTCCGCTCGCGAAAACCGTTGACGTTGACCAGGATGGCCGAGCCGGTCGCGCCGCCGCCGCTGCGGCAGGCGGCCGAGTCCGGCCCGAGCTGCGCCGCCGCCGGCGCGCTCGCGAGAGAAAGGGGAAGCGCGAGCCCGAACGCCGCCCGAACGAGGAACTTGGACATCACTCAAAAACTCCCGAAGCGAGGCCGGCGCTCTGGCCGGCCGGGATTCGCCCCTGTTTCGCTGGCGCAGATGGCGAAGCCTTGCGGCCAAATTATGGTGACGGCGCGCCCAAATCGGGCAAAGGAGCGCCCGGGGAGGGACTTTGTGATCGCCTGGCTGACCCGATTTGCCGCATGTGCGGCGGCGCTGTTCGGCGCGGCGCTCGCCGCCGCCCAGCCGCCTTTCGCCCCCGCGCCGGAGACGGAACGGGTGGTCTATCGCCACGCGACCCTGATCGATGGCACCGGCACGGCGGCGCGTCGCGACATGGCGGTGGTGACCCGCGGCGAGCGGATCGAGGCCGTCCTTGCCGATGCGGCGCTTACGCCTGCCCAGACCGATGGCGCGCGCGTCGTCGATCTCTCCCGCCGCTTCCTGCTCCCCGGCCTGATCGACAGCCACCAGCATCTCGCCACGCCGCCCAATCGCCGCCAGGCCGAGGCGCTGATGCGCCGCGACATCTACAGCGGCATCACCGCGACGCGGATTATGGCCGATGATTTGAGATCGATCGCCGAGCTCGACCGCGCCGCGCGAGTCGGCGAGATCGCCGGACCTGACCTCTATTTCGCCGCCGTCGCCGCCGGCCCCAGCTTCTTCGCCGACCCGCGCACCCGGGCGATCAGCGGCGGCGGCTGGACGCCCGGCGAGACGCCTTGGGCGCAGGCGATCGACGATCGCACCGACCTCCCGCTCGCCATCGCCCGCGCCCGCGGCACCGGCGCGACGGCGCTCAAGATCTACGCCAATCTGTCGCCCCGTCTCGTCCGCCGGCTGACCGCCGAGGCGCATCGCCAGGGGCTGGCGGTCTGGGCGCACGGCATGGTCTTCCCGACCCCGCCGGCGGACGTGATCGCCGCCGGCCCGGACGTCATCTCCCACACCTGCTATCTCGCTTATCAGGCGGTCGAGCGGCGTCCGGCCCGCTATCAGGATCGCGCGCCGATCGATCCGGCGCCGTTCGCGAGCGGCGACAATCCGGTGATGGCGCGGTTATTCGCGGAGATGCGCCGGCGCAATATCATCCTCGACCCGACCTTGCGCGTCTATCGCGAGGTCGAGCGCCGCTCGGCGGGTGGCGGACGCCCGCCTTATTGCACGCTTGATCTCGCCGCCCGCCTCACCGACCAGGCACGCCGCGCTGGCGTCCTGCTCTCCGCCGGCACTGACGGCGACACGCCGCGAGAGGCGGCCTATCCGGCCTTGTTCGAGGAGCTGGAGCTGCTCGTCTCCCGCGCCGGGATGACGCCGCTGGAGGCGATCCGCGCGGCCACGCGGATCGGCGCGATGACCATGGGCCAGAACCGGCAGATGGGCGTGATCGCGCCGGGTTACCGCGCCAATCTCGTCGTCTTGGAACGCGACCCCGTCGCGGATATCGCCAATATGCGCTCGGTCCTGTTCGCAGTCCGCCGCGGCCGCCGCTTCGAGCGCGCCGATTATCGCCCGATCAGCCGCGAGGAGATGCCGGACGATGACTGATTTCTCCCGCCGCCTGTTCCTCGCCGCGGCGGGCGCGGCGGCCTTGCCGCTGCCGGCATTGGCGCAGCGGGGCGAGGATATGCTGATCGTCAACGCGCTTGGCGGCTTCGGCGACCCGAACCGGCCGCGCGGACAGGAGCCGTCGCGCGTGATCGAGCCGCGTGTCCTCGCCGATGCCCACGCGTCCGGCATGGACGCGGTAAACGTCACCCTGGGCTATGTCGCCGGCCCCGCCGAGCCGTTCGAGGACACGATCCGCGACATCGGCTTCTGGGACGCGCGGCTGCGCGCTCACCCTGGCGACCTCATGAAAGTGCTCACCGCCGCCGACATCCTCCGCGCCCGGCGCGAGCGTAGGATCGGCGTCATCTACGGCTTCCAGAATGCGGCGATGATGGGCGAGGACGCGAGCCGTGCCGAGGTCTTCGCCGACCTGGGCGTGCGCGTCATCCAGCTCACCTACAATCCCGCCAACCGGATCGGCGACGGATCGATGGCGCCGGACAATCGCGGCATAACGCCCTTCGGCCGCGAGGTGATCGCGGCGCTCAACCGCCACCGGATCATGGTCGACCTCAGCCACAGCGGCCAGCGCACCTGCCTCGAGGCGGCGCGTCTCTCGACCCGGCCGATCTCGATCAACCATACCGGCTGCCGCGCGCTGACCGACCTCCCTCGCAACAAGAGTGACGAGGAATTGCGCCTGGTCGGCGAGCGGGGCGGCTTCGTCGGCATCTACTTCATGCCCTTCCTGAGCCCCGACAGCGTCGCCGAGCCGGAGGACGTGGTCGCCCATATCGACCATGCGGTGAACGTCTGCGGCGAGGATCATGTCGGCATCGGCACCGACGGCGGCACGACCGCGGTCGACGACATGACCGCCTATCGCGCCCGCACCCGCGCCGAAGTCGCCGAGCGCCGCGCCTCGGGCATCGGCGCGCGCGGCGAGAATCCCGACACCCTGCCCTTCGTCGAGCGCCTCAGCGGCCCGAACCAGTTCCGCCAGCTCATCCGCCTGCTCCGCGCGCGCGGCTACCGGCAGGGGCGGATCGAGAAGATCATGGGCCAGAGTTTCGTCAACTATGCGCGGGAGGTCTGGGGCGGATGAGCCTGGACGCGGTCGCCTTCTTCAACACGACGCTCGTGCCGATCGGGCTGATGCTGATCATGTTCAGCATGGGCCTGACCCTCGCGCTGCTCGATTTCGGCTTGGTTGTCCGCCATCCCGTTCCGGTCGCGGCGGGCTTCGGCACGCACATCCTCCTCCTGCCGTTGCTCGGCCTCGCCATCGGCCTCCTCTTCCAGCTCCCGCCGGAGCTGGCGCTCGGCGTCTTCATCATCTCGATCTGCCCGGCCGGCACGACCTCGAACGCGTTGACCTTCGTCGGCCGGGGCAATGTCGCGTTGGCCGTGATCCTGACCGCGCTGACCAGCCTCGTCACCGTCTTCACGATTCCCTTGCTGCTGAGCTGGGCCGTCCCGCATTTCCTTGGCCAACAGGGCGGTGCGGTGCCGACCCTCTCCATTCCCAACACGATCATGCAGCTCGTCCGCATCACCGTGCTGCCGATCGCCGCCGGCATGACCGTCCGCCACTTCGCGCCCGATTTCGCCGCCCGCATGGCGCGTTGGCTCCGGCCGACCGCCTTCGTGATCCTGATCGCGGTGATCGCCGTCTCGGTGCTGGTCAGTCTCGAGATGGTCGTTGAGCGGCTGGTCGCCGTCACCCCCGCGATCGTCGCGCTCAACGTCTCGGCGATGGTGCTCGGCCTGCT
>NZ_JBQTIN010000104.1:0-7415 GCF_052388015.1 Sphingosinicella sp. | reverse complement strand
GTCCTATGCGCTGGGCGCGGCGGTGGCGGTCTCGACCAGCGAGGCGCTGAACGGCGTCTGGCAGCACAGCACCACCACCGCCAACACCCACGCCTGGTATGACGGCGCGGTCCTCGACCATCTGAGCTACAACAAGGCCGGGGTCGTCTCGACCACCGATTACGTGCTGAACGGCTCGGGCCAGCTGCTCTCGGCGACCATCTCGGACAGCCGCCCGCGCACGATCACCTACACCAACGACATGGCCGGCCAGATCATCCGCCGCGACGAGGCCGATACCAACAGCTCGGCCGGCGACCCCCACGAAATCTGGTACCGGTTCGACGGGCGCCAGCTCGGCATGGTCGGCAACAACGGCACCCTCGAGACCGACTACACCCGCTCGATCGCCAACCGGACCCAGATCAACGGCACCGGCGCGTTCCGGTTCGGCGGGGTCGGCATGGCGCACCAGGCCGAGTTCGGGCCCAATCTCCAGCCGATCACCTCCTACAGCCAGGGCGGCGCCGGCGGCTCCCACATCGTCCGCGCCGGCGACAGCCTCTCCTCGATCGCCGCCGGCCTGTGGGGCGACGCGGCGCTCTGGTACAAGCTCGCCGAGGCGAATGGCCTGGGCGGCGACACGGCGCTGGCCGAGGGCCAGGTGCTGCTGGTCCCCTCGGGGGTCCTGCGCTCCAGCCACAACGCGTCGACGTTCCGCCCCTACGACGCCGCCGACGCGCTCGGCGAGACCAGCCCGGTCAACCCCACCCCCAAGGCCCGCAAGAACAACAAATGCGGCGCGTTCGGCGCGATATTGCTGACCGTGGTCGCGGTGGCGGTGACCGCCATCGTCGCGCCATGGGCGACGGGGATCGCGGTCAATGCCGGGCTCGGCGCGGTCGGCGGCGCGATCGCCGGTGGCGCAGTGGCCGGGGTCGCGGCGAGCGTCGCGAGCCAGGGGGTCGGCCTCGCCACCGGCATCCAGGACAAGTTCAGCTGGAAGGGGGTGGCCCTATCGGCGCTGTCCGGCGCGGTCGGCGGCGGGCTGAGCCACGCCAAGGCGCTGGCCGGCGGCGGGTTCATCGGCGGGTTCACGCGCGGCGCGATCGGCAGCGCCGTGAGCCAGGGGGTCGGAGTGGTGACCGGGCTGCAGTCGAAGTTCGACTTCGCCGGGGTCGCGGCGGCCGGGCTCGGCTCCGGCGCGGCGGCCGGGATCGGGATCGCGACCGAGCGCTGGGGCTCGTTCGGCTCCAGCCTCGCCGCCAACACCGCCAGCGGCATCGCCAACGCGGCGGTCCGCACGCTGGCGAACGGCGGCTCGTTCGGCGACAACCTGATCCGGGCGCTGCCCGATGTGATCGGGAGCACGGTGGGGAACGCGCTGGCCGGGGCGGTGGCGCGTAGCTCCGGCGTGGGCGGCGGAAAGGGCGGCAAGGCCCATGCCGGCATGGCCGCCATGGAAGCAGGGGGCCCCACCACGGCGCCTGTCGCTGCCAACGAGGATGCGATCGTCATAACTGGCGGCGCCAACAACCCCGCGATGACGGATGAAGAATATGACGCTGGTGTGGCGGCGCGCAACGCCGAAGTCGACGCTCGGGAGGCCCAGGAAGACGCGAGGCTCGCGGCAGCGGCAACCGCCGGCAACCAAGCACCTAACGACCCGCTCGCAAGTCTGAATCTGCGTTATGTAACGCCGCTCACGATTGAGCAGAATCACCAAACGACCAGGGAGTTGGTCGCGCACATCACCAGCTTGCGCATTAGCGATGCGAAGCGGGATATCCTTCTGACGGCCGCGTACAACCGTCAGGCTGATTGGGACCAGAGAATTGCGGCAGCCACCGCGGCTGAGGCGGCCAGCATCCGCGCTATTTTTGGCAACACGTCATTGCTGGCTTCTGGCGGCTCGCAAAACAGTTGGTTTAGCCCGGCAGGCAATTCGCAAAGCCCGCGCTTATCCAGCAGTTCAGCGCCTTGGGGCCTTTCGACCTCCAACGGTGTAGTGGGCAGCTTCATCCTCCCCGCGTTGCAACACGGTCTTCCGACAAGCTCCGTGGGGAGCAACTTGTGGCCATATATGCAGATCGGCCAAACGCCCTTCTACGGGAACCAGTACGTGCGCACTCTTCAGCTCGCGCCAATCGCGGAATTTGCTGGCCGCCTGTCCTTTGGCTTAGGATTCGCCTTGGATATTAATAGTTACCGTCAAGGTCAGATATCCGGCGGAAAGTTTGCGTTGAACACGTTTATGGGCGTCGTCGGCATGCGGGGAGGCCCTTGGGGCGCTGCTGCGGCGGCAATTTACTTCGGAGTCGACGCCTTCTACGAGGGTGGATGGAGCGGGCTTGCTTCTGATTGGCAAAGCTTTAACGCCAGGGTTGAAGCTGATCGGTTGAGATATAACTATGGACCAAGGTACTGATTCAAATAGAGTTCCGATAGGAAGCAGTGCTGCAACTTGGTTTCAAGCGATCGCCTTTGCGCCGATGTGGGCTGTCTATAATTGGAATGTCGCGCCATGGTTTAAAGCGACGTCGAGAGCGTTAGCTAATAGATCAAATGCCATAGGAATTATGGCTGGACTAATTTGCTTGCAGCTTGCGGATTTATGGCTAAATCTTCAGAATAGAAGTGTGTTACCACCGCTCGATAGTGCATTACGTATCGTTATTGCATTTTTTATTGTAGTTATATTTCTTCATTTTTATTTTACCGATGATAGGTTTGATCGAATCCTTATAAGTATCAAAAATCTCGGAAGTGCTAAAAGACATATCGCAATGGCAACTGGAATTGCTATACACTTTTCGTTAATTTTGTTCTTCTTATTGCGCGGCCCCTCCTAAGATCCGCATTACGGGCATTACGGTGACCGGGCATTACGGTGACAGTTTACTTAACCCCCAAACTCGCTCCGCCATTTTCCTACACGCCCCTGATCTGTCATAACGGCCCGAGGCGAGTCGCTCGCCCGGCTCATTCCACCGTCGATCCCTCCGCGTCCTCCGCGCCTCCGCGCGCACATTTGGTGATTTCGACCCCGCATCGCGCGCCTGAAAAATCGCCATGGCCAGTGCGAACATTGGGACCATTCGCCGCCGCGCGCGCCGATCCCGGCCGGCATGATGGGGCCGACCTGCGCCGCGACGGGACTGTCGGATTTGTCAGGTTTACTCCGACATGGCGGGCCAGATCATCCGCCGCGACGAGGCGGACAACAACAGCTCGGCCGGCGATCCTGTCCCTTCCGAAAACCCTATTTGGTTGGTTTGCGTCGATAGCGATGATGGAGCCCGCCGAGGATGGGGGTCGAATGGATAACACCGTCGGTCTCGACGGCGCGCCCGAGCGGCGTATCCTTGTCCAGGCCGAGATGGGTCCGGTCCCGGTTGTAATAATCGGCATAGGCCCTCAGCACCCGGCGTAGATGGCTCTCGCCGAGAATGATCACATGATCGAGGCATTCGCGCCGGATCGAGCCGATCAGCCTTTCGACATGGCCGTTCTGCCACGGCGAACGCGGCCGGATCGGCCGGTCACGGATGCCCATCGCCCGCAGCCGCCGGCGGAAGACGAGGCCATAGGCGCCGTCATTGTCGCGAAGGATATGAATCGGCGCCTCGTCCCAGGGGAAGGCTTCCGTGACCTGACGCGCGAGCCACAAAGCAGTCGGGTGGCCGGTCACCTCGATATGGAGGATCGCGCGCCGACCGTGACCCATGACGATGAAGGCATAGAGTCTTTCGAAGCGTAAGGTCGGCACGCACAGCATGTCGATGGCGGCGATCGCATCGGCATGGTTGGCGAGGAAAGTGAGCCAGCCTTGCGTCGGTTTATCGGGGCGTCGCGGCAAGTAGCGCGAGACGGTCGACTGGGCGATGCGGATGCCGAGCTTCAGGAGCTCGCCGTGGATGCGGGGCGCGCCCCAGGTCGGATTCTGCGCGTGGAGCCGGCGGATCAGGCCGATGATCTCAGGATCGATGCGCGGCCTGCCGCCATGCTGCCGCGAGCGCCACCGCCACCACGCCCGCCAAGCCGTGCGATGCGCGCGAACGATGCGCGCCGGCAGGCCTCTCGGCAGCAACAGGCCTGCCAGAAAGCAAAGGCAACAAAGGGCGGTTCCCCAGCTCACCAAAGGAAGTCGGCGGAATCCGGCAAAAGTTTAGCGATTCGTCAGATCGCCTATGAATATGACCTCAATGGCAATGTCCGCCGCTCGCTCGCGACCTATCATGCGCTCGATTCCGACGGCAACGCCTCCACCGTCACCTCGCCGCAGGACTTTTGGTACCGCTACGATGCGCGCGGCCAGGTCGTTCAGGGCAAGGCGGCCCTGGTCGGCGGCGTCATCACCGGCGGGATCGGCTACAGCTACGACGTGGCCGGGCGGCGGGTCCTATCGGCGCCTGACGCCGGTCACCTCCTACAACCAGGGCAGCGCCAAGGCGGCGCGCCGATATTCGCGCCGCGGGAAAGTTATCCACAGAAAAGTGCGACATGAATCTCTCATCCCGGAGACCGCGCGCGAGCGCGCTCGCGATTCATATGTAACGCGCACGCGCGCGCGAAGTAAATACGTCCGATTTGTGCCAGATATGTCGATCAAATAAAGACAAGCTCGACGACAGTGCGCGGTAGATGGGGTGCGTTCGCGACTCGACACTCTTTAACTGAAGTGATTCGCGCTCTTACTGGTCAAATTAGACTGTGCACGGCCGCCTTCAGCACCGCTTAGAGCACCTCAGCCGGCCATGTGGAGTCGAATGATCGGCTTCGTAAGTCACGAGAATCCGCGATTATTATGCGATCGAAGAACAAATTTTGCCGCCGGGAGTCAAAGCCCCTTGCCAAGAATTCCGATTCTGTCCCAAAATGGGACATCAGCAGCGACCGGGTGTCGGAAGGCGCTGCTCGGAAAATCGGGGGGAGCATGTCGGGGCTGGTCGAGTCTGCGACGACGATCATGAGCGCGTCCGAGCGACGCCTCGAAACGATCGCGAACAATGTCTCCAACCTGGCGACGCCGGGCTTCAAGCGTCAGGCCAGCTTTGTCGAAGCGCTTGGCGGTCGGGGTTCGGGCGCCGCCGAGACGCTGACCCTGCGCACCCGCGCCGATCTCACGCAGGGGCGGATGAGCGAGACCGGCAACCCGCTCGATCTCGCGATCAACGGTCCCGGCTTCTTTCGGCTGCGGGCCGGCGACCGGATGTTCTATTCGCGCCACGGCCAGTTCCGCCGCGCCGAGGACGGAACCCTGGTCACCGCCCAGGGGCTTGTGCTTCAGCAGGCAAGCGGCGGCGATCTGGTCGTTGACCGGCCCGAGATCATTGTTCTGGCCGACGGCAACGTTCTCGACGGCGAGCGTCCCATCGGCCGCATCGCCTTGTTCGCGCCGGCCGAGGGCCAGGCGGCCGAGCCACAGGGCGGATCCCTGTTCGAGATTTCCGCGGATGCGGTCGAGGAGGTCGCGGAGCCGCAGCTGCGCCAGCGCATGGTGGAGGCATCGAACGTCTCGCTGGGCGACGAGATGGTGGGGATGATGACGGCGCTGCGCCAGGCCGAGAGCGGGGCCCGCCTCGTGCAGCTCTACGACGATTTGATGGGCCGCGCGATCAACAGCTTCGGACAGGTGGGACGATGAACGGCGCATTCCAGATCGGCGCGATCGGGCTCGAGGCGCAGCAGCGCGCGCTCGATACGATCGCCAGCAACATCTCCAACGTCAACACGCCGGGCTTCAGGCGGTCGGATGTCCGCTTCTCGGAGCTGATGGTCAATCAGGCCGATCCGGGCGCGGTCCGCGCCGACCTGGGCGGCAGCCTGGCGACAAGCGCCGGCGTGCGCTCCGAGCCCTATCTGCTGTTGAACGAGCAGGGGCGGCTCGAAACCACCGGCCGAACCATGGACCTCGCGATCGAGGGCCGCGGCTTCATCGAGCTGATGGGTCCGGACGGTCAGACCTTGCTTTGGCGCGGCGGCACGCTCGCGATCGGCGAGGACGGACAGCTGGGCACCGCAGCGGGCGGTGTGCCGCTGAAAGCCGCGATTACGGTTCCGGCCGATGCGGCGGCGGTCGAGATCGGCGCCGACGGGATCGTGCGCGCCCGCATGGGGAGCGACGAGCGCGTCGAGATCGGCCAGATACGGCTCGTCCGCGTCGACGATCCTTCGCAGGTCGAGCGGCTCGACGGCGGCTTCTATCGCGTCGCGGACTCGGCCTCGCTCGCCGATGCGCAGCCCGGCGAGGACGGGCTTGGCCGGCTCGTTCAAGGCGCGATTGAGCGATCCACGGTCGAGCTGACGACCGAAATGGTTCAGATGATGCTGGTCCAGCGTGCCTACGCCGCAAATGCTCAGATCGTCCAGGCCGCGGACCAGCTCATGGCTCTGGCCAACGGGCTCAGGCGATAAAGGCCGGCGTGGGGGTCGCCACTCTGCTTGCGCTGGCCATCGGCGCCCAGCCCGTGGCGACGCTTCGCCCCGCGGACGCGCTTGCTCTGCATGATCGTCGGGTGCGGCTCGGCGATGTGGCGCAAGTTAGCGGCACGGAGAGGGCGTCGGAGTTCGAAAGCCGGGTTATCGCGATGCTGCCGGCGGCGCGGCGAAGCGTTACTCTGCAGCGGGCGGCGCTTGCCGATTTGATCCGTCGCGCCGTTCCAGGCCTCGCGGTCCGTGGCGGTCCCGACGCACTCGTCATTCGTCGCGATCGTCAGTTGTTGCAGTCCGCTGATGCCGGCTGCTTCGTCCTTACGTCGCCCGTCGCTTCGGGCGCGATGCTGCGATCTTCTGATCTGACCGCGACACCCTGCACCGGGCGCGGAGACGACGGAGCGCTGGTCCGTGTCGATCGTGCTGCTGGCGCTCTGCGCGCCGCGCAATCGCTGCCGGGCGGCGCCTATCTTGGTCGACTGACCTTGCCGAGCCCGCCCGACGTCGAGCGCGGTCAGGCATTGACCGTCGTGTCGGCGGTTGGACCGGTGCGCATCGAGCGGCAGGTGATCGCGCTGCAGAACGGGCGCGACGGCCGTCGCGCCTTCGTTCGAGATGCGGAAGGGCAGATATTCGCGGCACCTCTCTCGGTGACGTCGGAGGAGCGGCAATGATGGGCGTTCATCTGAGAATGGTTGGTGCGCTTTGCCTGGCCGCGTTGTCGACAGCGGCGAGCGCGGAGAATCTCTATCGAAATTCCGGCTGGCCGGCGATGAGCGGCGACCGACGCGCATCCTCGGTCGGCGACGCTTTGACCATCGTCATCTTTCAGGCGGCCGAGGCGACCAACACCGCCCAGAACAGCTCCAATCGCGGCACAAATGTCGGCGGTGGCCTTCGCGCCGGCCCGATCGACGAGTCCGGCGAGCTTCGGTTCGGCGGCAGCTATAGCGGCCGGGGAGAGGTGCGGCGCAGCGAGCGGTTCGTGGCGCAGATTACCG
>NZ_JBQTIN010000103.1:0-11965 GCF_052388015.1 Sphingosinicella sp. | reverse complement strand
GCGACGATGAAGCCGACCACGCCCGCGGCCACACCCTCGAGCACGCCGTGCAGCCGCTCATTCTCGACCACTTGCTCCAGCCGGTCATAGAACAGCAGGGAGAAAGCGAAGGCCGGCAGGAAGATGCCGGCGGTCATCGCCAGGGCGCCGATCGGGCCGCCGGCATAATAGCCGACGAAGGTCGAAAAGATGATCAGCGGCGCCGGCAGGACGCCGGAGAGGGCGACCCCGTCGAGAAACTGGGCGTCGGTCATCCAGCCGCGCCCGACCGCATCGCCGCGCACGAACGGGATCACCGTATAGGCGCCGCCGAACGTAAGCAGCCCTGCTTTCAGCCCGGAGAGGAACAGCAGCACCGGTGTCACGGCGCCGGCCGCGATCAGCGGGGCGGCGGCAATCGGCGCGACCAGCCCGCCGCCCGGGGCGCGCAGCGTCAGGAACGCCAGCAGGGTCGCAACGATCGCGATCCCGGCGCCCAGCCGAAGGTTGCGCGCGCTCGGCAACAGATAGACGAGCCCGGCCGCCGGAAGAACGATCCAGAAGCTGATGCCGGCATAAGCGGCGATGGCGGCGGCGATGGCGATCGCCCAAAGCCAGCCATCGGTCAGGACATGGCCGCCGATCCGGTGCACCGCCCTGACGATCAAGGCGATCACGCCGATCTGCACGCCGAGAAACAAGGCGGCGAGCGCGGACTGGGTGAGGTCGAGCCGGAAATAGAGCCAGGACAGGGCGAACATCAGGACGAAGCCGGGCAGCATGAAGCCGAGGCCGGCCGCCAGCCCGCCGCGCCTCCCGCCGGCCACCATGCCGAGGTGGACGCACAGTTCGTGCGCCTCCGGCCCCGGCAGGACCTGATAGACGGCGAGCAGGCGATTGAACCGCCCGCTCGTGACCCAATGCTCCTCATCGACCAGCGCCCGGCGCACCATCGCGATCTGGGCGACCGGGCCGCCCCAGGCGAGCATCCCGAAGCGCAGGAAGCGCCAGAAGATCTGGAGAGTGGTCAGTGGGGGCGGAGTGACCGGGTCATCCATCTTCAGGCCGCCAGCGACACGCTGCGGGGCACTTGGCCGGCGGCGCGCGCGTAGATCGCCGCCGCCGCCACCACGTCCTGGAGCGCCGTTCCGGTCGAGTCGAACAGCCAGAGCTCGTCCGGCGCGGACCGGCCTGGCTTGCCGCCCGTCACCAGCTCGGCCAGCTCGGCATGGACCCGCTCGCGCGTCATCGCGCCCGTGGCGATCGCGTGATGGAGGTCGCCCATCGCCGCCGCCTGATCGGTGAGGTCGGTCACGATGTTCGCCCGCGCCATCAGGTTCGGCGCGATCTCGCTCTTCTGCGGGCTGTCCGCGCCGACCGCGGCGATGAACCCGCCCGGCGCGGCGCAGGATGAGTCGAGGAAAGGCGCGCCCGCGGTCGTGCAGGTGACGATCACGTCGCTCCGGCGCGCCGCGGCGACGAGGTCGGTGATCGCCGCGCCGCCCGTCTGCTTGGCGAGCGCGCGGGCCTGCTCAGGGTCGCGATCCCAAGTCAGAACCTCGCGGACAGGCAGTACGTCTCGAAGCGCCTCGATATGGGCAAGACCCTGAGCGCCACAGCCGCAAATCAACAGCGCGCTGGAGTCGGCCCGGGCAAGGAATCGGGCGGCCAATGCGCTCGCCGCCGCGGTGCGGCGCAGCGTGACCTCGATCGAGTCCATGATCGCCAGCAGCGCCCCGGTCTCGCCGTCGCAGAGCAGCAGCGCGCCCTGGATGGTCGGCAGGCCGCGCGCCGGATTTCCGGGAAAATTGCCGTTGAGCTTGAGCGCGACATAATGGCGGTCGAGCGCGAGGCTCGCGCCCTTGGCGTGGAAGATGCCGCCCAATCCCTCGATCGCCATCGGCGGCGGCGCGGCGGCCTTCCCTGCCGCCACGGCGCGAAAGCCGGTCTCGACCGCCTCCAGCCAGGCGGCCCGGTCCATCAAGGCGGCGACATCGTGGCGGGTGAGGATCAGGGTCGCCCTCGGCGCGGCGCTCACGCCTTCACCCGCGCGCCGGGCGTGTGCGAGACCCAGTCGTGCGTCTCGTCCACGGCGTCGCGGCACCAGCGGTAGAGCGCGTCGTAGACGGCCATGCCGGCGTCGAGCTGCTCATGATCGTCGCCATGCATGCGCGACAGGCCGAGCGAGACGGCGAGCAGCCCCGCCGCCTGCGGCGCAAGCTCCGGGCGCGCCGTGTCGGCGCCGCGCACGATCACCGCCAGGCGCTCGAGCGCGGGGAATCCGCGCAGGGCGAACTCCTCGACCATCACGTCGAAGCTGCACAGCTCGCCGCGATGGCTCCAATGCACGCCCTCGACGTCGAACGGGGTGGCGCCGAAGCGGGCGGCGACGCCCTCGACCTCGGTCGGCGCGACGAACAGGAAAATTGCTTCGCGGTCGACGAAGCGGCGGATCAGCCAGGGGCAGGCAATGCGGTCGACCTTCGGCCGGGCGCGGGTCACCCAGAGGGTGCGGCCCTGGGCGTCGCGCGGCGGCAGCGCCGCTTCGGGGACGAGCGGGTAGCCCTGCTCGGCCCAGCCCTCGACGCCGCCCTCCAGCTTCTCCGCCGGCACGCCGGCCGACCGTAGCCAGGCGGCGACTCCGGCGCTGAGCTCGCTGCCCTTGCGGCAGGCGACGACCGCCGCCCGCCCGTCCAGCGCGGCGGCCCAGTCCCGGACCGTTTCATGCGCGCGGCGAACCGCGCCGGGGATCAGGGCTGGCAGAGCGGCTGCGGCCTCCGCCGTCCGCACGTCGATGACGAGCGGGCAGCCGGGCGTGCCGATCAGGCGGTGGAGCTTGTCGGAAGAAATGCTGTTGATGGCGGCCATGGAGCGTCCTTTCGAAAAATCAGGACGCGATGCTTCGGCTGTCGCCTCATGGGGCGATCGCAGGCCCCATGCGCCAATTACACGCCTCTGGCCCCGGCCTGTCAAGCCGCGCCGGAGGGACATGTAACGAAAAGGGCGGCCCCTCGCGGAGCCGCCCTTTCCTTCACACGGATGCTTCAAGACATCCGCGAAACCACTTCAGTGCCCCGGCGAAAGCCGGGGTCCAGATCCCGGCCTGCGCCGGAATGACTCCGCGCGGCCCTTGCGGGCCGCTGGGTCACTTCAGCTCGACGGTGCCGCCGGCTTCCTCGATCTTCTTCTTGATCTCTTCAGCCTCGGCCTTGTTCACACCTTCCTTGATTGCCTTCGGCGCGCTCTCGACCAGCGCCTTGGCTTCGCCGAGGCCCAGCTGGGTGATCGCGCGGACCTCCTTGATCACGTTGATCTTCTTGCCGCCGTCGCCGGTCAGGATGACGTCGAACTCGGTCTGCTCCTCGGCGGCCGGAGCAGCCGGGCCACCAGCGGCCGGGCCGGCGACCGCAACCGCGGCGGCGGCCGAAACGCCCCACTTCTCTTCCAGCGCCTTCGCGAGGTCGGCGGCTTCGAGGACGGTCAGCTCGCTGAGCTTTTCGACGAGGGAATTGATGTCTGCCATTTTAAGTCTCCATGTGCGGGGCTGCTTGGCCCCAAAGGGTTCATTTCGAAAAGGTTACGCGGCGTCCTTGGCGGCATAAGCGCCGACCACGCGGGCCAGCTTGGCGGCCGGAGCGTTGACGAGCTGCGCGATCTTGGTCGCGGGCGCCTGGACGAGGCCCACGATCCTGGCGCGCAGTTCATCGAGGCTCGGCAACTCGGCCAGCGCCTTCACGCCGTTCACGTCGAGGAGGGTGTCGCCCATCGCGCCGCCGACGATCTCGAGACGATCGTTGGTCTTGGCGAAATCGACCGCGGCCTTGGCGGCGGCGACCGGATCGGACGACGTGGCGAGCGCGGTCGGGCCGGTCAGCATGTCGCTGAGCGGCGCGTAGCGCGTGCCTTCCACGGCGATGAGGGCGAGCGTGTTCTTCGCGACCTTGTAGGCGGCCCCGGCGTCGCGCATCCGATTCCGAAGCTGGGTGGACTGGGCCACCGACAGCCCGAGGTTGCGGGTGATGACCACCAGATTCGCCTCGGAGAACGTCTGCTTGAGCGTCGCGACCGCTTCCTGCTTTTGAGCGCGATCCATGCTTCTTCCTTCAACTCGCCCGCCGGACCATCCGGCAGGCGTAGAGCGACGCACGGAAAGCCCGCGCGTCACGAGTCCGAAGGGGAGGGGTTCGCGGCCGGAGACGTCCGGCAGGTCCGCTGGGCATCGCACGCCGGGAGCGGCACAAATCTCTTCCCCGTCTAGGCCGGAAATTAAGAGGGGCGAAACCCGCTCACCGACTGTCTCGGACGGAACGCCAGGGGCCGAAGCTCCGAAGCGAAGGCGCGCTCCTAGCGGCTTTCGCTGCAAAGTCAATTGAAAGGGCGACCTTTTCCGTGCCACGCTTCCGCGCCGGAGGAGGCCATCCGATGAAAACAGCCGCCGCGGGCCTTGCCATCATTGCCGCGCTCGTCGCCACAGCCGGCGATGCACAGCGCCGTGGCCGCCCAACTCCACCCCAGCTGCGCGTCGGCACCTGCGTCCGCACCACCATCGCCGAGGTCACGCAGCGACTGGTTGACGGCGAGCTTGGCCGGGTCATTCCGGATTCGGGCTCGGCGGTCCGCTTCGCCAACGGCCTCGGCCAGGTCTCCTACGATCAGGTCGCGCCGCTGAACCAGTCGCGCCGCGGCGATCCGGTCTTCGTCTGCCTGGTGGCGCTGCCGGAAAACTGCCCGCCCGGCGATCACCGCGGCAAGCTCTACACGACGACCAATCTGCGCACCTACGAATCCTGGACGCTGCCGGATTCGGCGCATGGCTGCGGCGGCGCCTGAGGGCCACGATTTCCTGACGCCTGCTGTCATATTGCCTTCCGCGAAGGATGCGATACTCTATTCCCATGAAGATACACGCAATCCTCCGCCGGACGGCGTCGGCGCTTGTCCTGGTCCCGCTTATTGCCGCCGCCGATCAGGCGCAGACCCGCGATCTGCGCAACGATCCCGATGCGCCGATCGTCGTCACCGGCCAGCGGCTGACCCGCGAGCAAGCCCGGGAACGGGCCGTGACCTTCGTCCGTCAGGTCGGCGTCGCGCGCGGGGACATTTCCGCGGCCCGCTTCGTCGATCCGGTCTGCCCGCGCGTCATGGGCATTGCCGAACCTTATGCCGGCATGGTTCGGACGCGGATGCTGGCGATCGCCCAAGCGGCGGGGATCGCGGTCGGCCGCGAGGGTTGCCAGTCGAACATCTCGGTCAGCTTCGTCGGCGACGCCTCCGCTTTGATGCGGGAGATCGACCGGCGCTCGCCGACCCGCTTCAACGAAGTGCCGCGCGACGAGCGCGCGGCGATGCTCAACGGCGATGCGCCGATCCGCTGGTGGTACCTTACCGAAACCCGGAGCCGGTATAGCATGCGCAACGCGCCGCAATCGATGCAGACCGAGACCGGCGGCCAGACCGGCGGCAGCGCGGTCACATCCGGTGCTCTCGAAGCGGATGCGCTGTCGCACTATGATGCCGGCAGCCATGTCAGCAATCAGGTCAACCGGGCGATCGTCGATGCCAACGTCGTGATCGATCTCGACGGGGTCGAGGGCCGGTCGCTGCAGGCGGTCGCCGCTTATGCCGCGTTCGTGGCTTTTTCGGAGGTCCGCCCGAGCGAGCCGCCGCCGACCGGCTCGATCCTCGGCATGTTCGGCGCCGAGCCGCAAGCGGACGCACTCACCGATTGGGACATGGCCTTCCTGCGCGCGCTCTACAATCTGCCGCTCGACCGCCAGGCCCGCCGCCATCGCGGCATGCTGGTGCGCGACATGGTGGACTTCCAGACCCGCGGCTGAACGCCGTCAGTCGGCGCTCGGCATCAGCTGGCCCCGGATCGCGCCGTCCGGATAATCGGCGGTATGGACGTTGATGTAGAAGCCGGCCGGATTGGCCTGGATCTCGTCCGCCAGCGCGTCGCCGACACGGTCGCAATCGTCCTCGTCGCCGTCATTGTCGGGCGGATCGAGATTGACGACCGGCGGGCCGTTCACGCCGGCCGCGCCGCGATGGATGTGCGCCGCGGTCGCGCGGGAGATGCCGCGCACCTCAAGACGGACGCAGACCTGGTTGAGCGTGCCGAGGATTCTGACTCGCGCGGTGCCGGCGCCGTCGGGGTCGCCCGGCGGCACTTCGTTCGCACCGGTCAGGGCGGCGGCGAACTGGGTGGCGCCGGGCTGGGCCGGCGCCGTAGTGCCGAGGCCGGCGATCAGGGCGATGCCGCTCAATACAGTAAGCGCGCGGCTGCGCTGCGGATGGTACCGCATATTCGCCTCCTTATTCACTGAACGGGCAGGCAAGGCGTGAGCGCGGGTTTTGTTCCGTGCAGCGCGACGGGTCGCCGGTTGCCTCGGGCAGGTCGACGCCGCCTGACTTATCCACAATTTTCTGATTTTCGCGTGGAACGGCGTCTCGTCTGCAACGTTTTTGTTGTGTCGTCCGGTTCGAAAGTTCCGGATGGCGTTTGAAGGCTCAAACCTTCGGGAGCGAGCCCTCAGGGAACCCCGCCGGGTCAAACCGGCGGGGTTACTTGTGTCACGCCCCCTGCATCAGCGCGCCGCGACGGCCGTGAGGGACGATCGCCGGCCCCTGCCGCCAATTGCCGGGCCGGCCCGGCAGGCGTAGGGAGGCAAGCGGTGGACGCTGCCCGCACGTTCGTCGAATGTCCGTGGCCGGACTCCGGTGGCTCGATAGGCTGCTGATCCGTTGGAGGTGGCCATGACGAATCCATTTTCCACCCGGCGTCGCGTCGCCGGCCGTCGCGCGCTCCTCGCCGCCTGTTGCGGGGTGACGCTTGTCGCGGCGCAGGCCCCCACGCCTCCAGCCGAAGCCGGCCGCGATCCGATCATCGTCGAAGGCGAGCGCCTGACTCCGGCGGCGGCGCGGGAGCGGGCGGCCGCCTTCATTCGGGCGACGGGGGTGGCGGCGAGCGAGACGCCGGCCGCGCGCTGGACCGACCCCGTTTGTCCCCGCGTGCTCGGGCTCGCGCCCGCCGGCGCGCGCACCGCCGAGAACATGATCCGGGCGATCGCGATCCAGGTCGGGGCCGAGGTCGCGCCCGAGCCCTGCGATTCCAATATTGTCGTCAGCTTCGCGTCGGACGCCGGCGCCGTGGTTCGGGAAATCGAACGCCGCGAGCCCCGGCGCTTCGGCGAGCTGGACCCGGCCGAGCGACGGGCGCTGATCGACGGCGACGCGCCGATCCGCTGGTGGCACACGAGCGAGGAGCGCGACACGTCCGGCGGCAATGGCGGGCAGGGACGGTCGGCGACCGCCAATGTCGCGGCCGACACCAACACGCGCGGCGCCGGCGCGGGCTCGGACCTCGCCAATGACGTGCCGACGACGGTGCGCTATTCGAACAGCCTGATCAGCACCTATGCACAGCGCAGCCTGCTCAGCGCGACGGTGGTAATCGATCAGGATGCGGTGATGGGGAGAAGGCTGGGCGCGGTCGCCGCTTATGCGGCGCTGGTCGCTTTGGCCGAGATCAGGCCGGTCGACGTCAATTCGCAAGGCTCGATCCTGAGCCTGTTCACCGCCGCCAGTCCGCCGAACCAGCTGACCGCGCAGGACGTCGGGTTTCTGCGAACATTGTATCGCCTGCCGCTCGATCGCCAGGCGCGCTACCATCGCGGCTCGCTGGTCGCGGGCATGATTTCGGCGACGACCGGCAATTAGGGCGCCGCCGGGCGGCTGGCCTATCGTTGCGCGGGGGCGGGCGCTGCGGCCGCCTGATTGTCCTGCGCCGGCGCCTGGGCCGGAGCGGGAAGGGCGGGGCGCGCTTCCTCCTTCGGCAGGGCGGCGGGCGGCGGCGGCTCGTCCTCCAGATCCTGGCCGCGCTGGACGACGATGCCGCAGCGCTCGCCCTGGCAGACGAGAACCGTGCCGCTCTCGGTGTTGAGCCGGACGATCCGCCCGTCGGGCATCACCGTCACCTGGTATTTCGGCGCTTCGACATCCACGTCGCTGCCCGAAAAATAGGCGCCGACGCCGATCAGGCCGCCGGCGACGACGATCGCGGTGACGAGCTTGCGCACCGTCTCGTTGATCAGGGCCATCACCGTGGCCTCCTCGCTCGTCTCCTCGCGCCGTTCGCCGCGAAGCTCCGCGCGCGGTTCCCCGCGCAACTCGTCGCGTCCTTCCCTCAAGCGTGACCGCCAGTCGCTCATGCCGACACCCTTCCTGTCGCAGCTGTATTAGTCAGATAAGTCAGTAGCGGCAAGCACCATAGCACGAAAAAAGGGGCCGGAGCGTCGCCGCCCGGCCCCTTTTTTGAAACCGCGTCAACGGCAGGCGTCAGGAGACGCCCGCCACCTCGGCGACATCGACCTTCAGGCCCGGCCCCATGCTGGAGCTGAGCGCGACCTTCTTGACATATTTGCCTTTGGCGCCGGTCGGCTTGGCCTTGACGATGGCATCGACGAACGCGTCGAAATTCTTGCGCAGGTCGACCTCCGAGAAGCTCGCCTTGCCGATGCCCGAATGGATGATCCCGGCCTTTTCGACCCGGAACTCCACCTGGCCGCCCTTCGCGGCCTTCACCGCCTCGCCGACGTTGGGAGTGACGGTGCCGAGCTTCGGGTTCGGCATCAGGCCTTTGGGGCCGAGCACCTTGCCGAGCCGGCCGACGACGCCCATCATGTCCGGCGTCGCGATCACCCGGTCGAAGTCGATCGTGCCGCCCTGGATGGTCTCCATCAGATCTTCGGCCCCGACGACATCGGCGCCGGCGGCCTTCGCCTCGTCCGCCTTGTCGCCCTTGGCGAAGACGGCGACGCGCACCGACTTGCCGGTGCCGGCGGGCAAGGTGACGACGCCGCGCACCATCTGGTCGGCGTGACGCGGATCGACGCCGAGGTTCAGCGCGATCTCGATCGTCTCGTCGAACTTCGACGTGGCGTTGGACTTGGCGAGGCTGATCGCCTCATCGACGCCGTAGAGCTTCTGCCGGTTGAGCCCGGCGAGCGCCTTCTGCTTCCTGGTCAGCTTTGCCATCGCGTCAGCCCTCCACCACGTCGAGACCCATCGCGCGGGCGCTGCCTTCGATGATCCGGGTCGCCGCCTCGATCGAATTGGCGTTGAGATCCTTCATCTTGGTTTCGGCGATCTGGGTCAGCGCGCTGCGCTTGATCCGCCCGCCGGAGACCTTGCCGGGCTCCCTGGAGCCGGATTTGATTCCGGCCGCTTTCTTGATCAGGAAGCTCGCCGGCGGCGTCTTGGTCTCGAAGCTGAAGCTGCGATCCGCATAGACCGTGATGATGGTCGGGATCGGCATGTTCTTCTCAAGGTCGTTCGTCGCGGCGTTGAACGCCTTGCAGAACTCCATGATGTTGACGCCGCGCTGGCCCAGAGCCGGGCCGATCGGCGGCGACGGATTGGCGGTGCCCGCGGGCACCTGCAGCTTGATATAGCCGCTGATTTTCTTCGCCATGTGTCTCACTCTGTTGCTGGGCGGCGCGCGAACGCCCCGCCCGGTTCAAGTTTAGCGGTCCAGGCGGCGCACCCGAAGGCTTGCCTCCCGCACATTTTCCAAAGCTGTCGTTCTGGAAGGCGCGGCCCTTAGCGCAAAGCGGCGCCGGAAGGAAGCCCCGCGCGGGCGGAGGCCAAGAGGGGCGGCGCCGAACCGCCCCTCCCGCTTCGGCCTAGTAGCGGCAGCGGCGGCCGTTGCCGGCCGGATCGTAAGGGTCGCTGTCGGTGCAGCCGCCGCGATAGCGTCCGCCCCGCCCATTGCCGACCGGGTCGTAAGGATCGCGGTCGGTGATGCCGCTTCGATAGCCGCGCCGGCGCCGTCCGCCGCGCCCGCGCCCGACCGGATCGGAGGGATCGCGATCGGTGACGCCGCCGCGATAGCGGCCGCCGCGCCCGCGCCCGACCGGATCGGTGGGGTCGCGATCGGTCACGCCGCCGCGATAGCCGCCGCCGCCACGCCCGCCACCCGCAGGATCATAGGGGTCGCTGTCCGTCACGCCGCCGCGATAGCCCCCGCCACCGCGTCCGCCGCCGGCCGGATCGTAAGGGTCGCTGTCCGTCACGCCGCCGCGCCCGCGTCCGCCGCGCCCGCGCCCGACCGGATCGTAAGGGTCGCTGTCGGTCACCTGGGCCCGCGCCGCGCCGGCGCCGATGGTCAGCGCCATCGCGCCCGCCGCCGCGCCGCCGGCCACCCTGGTCAGGAACGAACGCCGGGACACTTTCCTGATGTCTTCACGCATACTTCTCTCCCCAACGGGGCGATGCGCCCCGTGCCGCGCCGGCCCGAAAGCGAGCCGGACGCGAGAGCATTACGCCCCCGAAACTGCCGAGAAGCTGAACAGCGAAGCCGCCGTTGAGCAGCAAAACGGGCGCGCAGCGATCGCAAGCAGCGAATTCATGGCGGACGTCCGCGCGCCGTCCGACTGCGATGTGCATCCAATCCCGGTCGGGCGCCCGTAACGCTATCGGACCGCTGACGGTCTGAAATCCGCGAAGAGGGATTGCACGATGAACGTGAGCGCGAAGCTTGACGGGCGAGAGGCCGGTTTTGAGAGGCGCCGGCCATGCTAGATGCGGTAATTGTCGGTTCCGGCATGTCGGGCCTGCTCGCCGCGATCCGGCTGAAGGAGGCAGGTTTCGGCAAGCTGCTCATCCTGGAGAAGAGCGAAGGCGTCGGCGGCACGTGGTGGAGCAACCGCTATCCCGGCTGCGCCTGCGATATCCCCTCGCATTTCTATTCCTATTCGTTCGCGCCCAATCCGGACTGGACCCGTGTCTATCCGCAGCAGGCCGAGATCCTCAAATATATGGAGCGGGTCGCGGACACCTATGCCCTGCGCCCGCACATAAGGTTCGGCACCGAGGTGACCGATGCCGCTTTCGACGAGGCGGCGGGCTGTTGGACCGTGACTACAGCGGCTGGCGGCGAGGAGCGAGCGCGCATTCTCATCCTGGCCACCGGGCAACTCAGCCGGCCGGCGATCCCCAGGATCGAAGGGGCGGACCTCTTTCAGGGCCCCGCCTTCCACTCGGCGCAATGGGACTCCGATATTGAGCTCGGCGGCAAGCGCGTGGCGATCGTCGGCACCGGTCCCTCCTCCGCGCAAATCGTGCCGGAGATCGCGCCTGACGTTGAAAAGCTCGTCATTTTCCAGCGGACGCCGAACTGGTTCTATCCGCGCGGCGACCGGCCCTACAGCCGCTTCGAACGGTGGCTGTTCCGCCATCTGCCGGGATACGCCCGGCTGCACCGGGGCATCATCTACCTGCACCGGGAATCGCTTTATCTCGGCTTTCGTCAGGGCTCGCTCTTCGCGCGCTTCCTGACCCGCCAGCTCCGCGGCATCCTCGACCGGCAGATCGCCGACCCGCAGCTGAGGGCCCGCCTTACCCCGGACTATCCGCCCGGCTGCAAGCGGATCATCGTCTCCGACGATTTCCTGCCGACGATGGAGCGGGAGAACGTCGCGCTCGAAACCGACCGAATCGCGCGGATCACGCCGACCGGCATCGTGACCGAAAGCGGACAAGCGCACGACGTCGACGTCATCGTCTACGGGACCGGCTTCCAGAGCACGCAGTTCGTCGCCCCCATTCAGGTCACCGGCGCGGCCGGCGAGAACCTGCGGGAGCGCTGGGCGGAAGGCGCCGAGGCCTATTGCGGCACCACCGTCGCCGGCTTTCCGAACATGTTCATCCTGTACGGACCCAACACCAATCTCGGCCACAATTCGATCATCTTCATGGTCGAGCGGCAGGTCGAGCACATGATGCGCCTGGTCAGGACGCTGTTCCACCGCCGGTTGCTGTCCATCGGCGTACGGCCTGCCGCGATGGCCTCGTACAACCGCGCCCTCCAGGACCAGCTCGAGAGCTCCGTGTGGAAGGCCGGATGCCGCAACTGGTACATGACCGAGCGCGGCAAGATCACCAACAACTGGCCGCGTTCCACCTTCGCCTGGCGCAAGCGGACGCG
>NZ_JBQTIN010000102.1:0-21939 GCF_052388015.1 Sphingosinicella sp. | reverse complement strand
ATCGGCGCCGGCCCGGCATTGTAGGAGGCGATCACCCGCGGCAGCAGGCCGCCGGTCGAGGGCAAGTCGCGCAGATATTCGAGATAGGCCTGGCCATATTCCAGGTTGACGCTCGGCACGAGCAGCTGGCCGGCTGACACGCTCGTCCCCTGCGATCGCGCCATCTGCCGGCCGGTGCCGGGCATGACCTGCATCAGCCCCCGCGCCCCGGCGGGGCTCACCGCGTCGGTGCGGAAATTGGATTCCTGGAGCGCGTGCGCGAAGGCAAGGGCGCGGTCGACCCGCCATCCCTGCTGTGGCCGCCAGGTCGGCGAGGGATAGCGGTCATGGGTGTCGGTGCGCTGGCCGCGCGGCCCGTTATGGGCAAGCCACATCTGGGTCGCGGTGAGGTTGAGGCGGGCGGCGAGGTGGAGCAACCGCTCATGCTCGCCAGCGCCGCCGATCCGCGCCTGGTGGCGGATGAGATCGCTGGCGAGGCCGTTGTCGCCCAGTTCGGCGAGCGCCACCGCGGCGCGGAGGTTCGGACGGCCGGAAAGCGCGCGCCATTCCTCGGCGCTCAGCGGATCGAGATGGGCCGGCGCGCGGCGGACGCCGAGCGCGCTCTGCGCGAGGAGGCCATAGAAGGTCTCGCCATAGCGGGCCGTGGTCTGGAGCCGCGCCTGCACCCGCTCCGGATGACCGCAGGCGGTGTCGGCGCGGGCCGTCCAGTAGTGGCCGGCGGCGGCAAGCTCGATGTCGGACGAGCGCGCGGCGACGATGCCGAAATGACTGGCCGCGGCGGTACAGTCGCCCATCCGCCAGGCGGCGAGCCCGGCGACCCAGTCGGCGTGGAGCGCCCATTCGGTCGGCCCCTGCCGCGCTTCTTCCGCGACGCGGCGCGCATCGCCGTCATAGCCGTTGAGGAAATAGACCCAGGCGATCCGCTGCTGGATGGCGGTGCGGGCCTCGGGCGTCAGATCGGCGCTGCGCGCGACGAAGATCGCCTCGGCCTCGCGCGGCTGATCGGCGACGAGGAGCGGGTTGACCAAAGGCTCCAGCGCATCGGCGGCGCGGTCGCCGCGGATCGGGCGAGGACGGATGCGGCGCGGCTGGCCGGGCAGGCCGGCGAGCGCCTGCGGCCGGGGGATATCGGGCAGGCTGGTCGCGCCGCGCGCGGCGGCGAGCCGGGCGAGGTCGGCGGCCTGCGGCAGCTCGCGCGCGCGCTCGAGCAATTGCATCAGTGGCGAGAGCTCGACCGGCGGCGAGCCTGGCATGGTGTAGAGCATCGCCCGGGCGAGGTCGTGCAGCACGCCCGGCCGCATCCCGTCGAGCCGCCCTGCCGCGCTCGCCCAGTTGGAGGCGCGTAGATCGGCGAAGATCAGCAGATATTGCTCGCGCTCGGACGGGCTGAGCTGGGCCGGAATGGCGAACGGCCGCGAAACCGGCGCCGCCTGCATGTCGCCATCCTCAGCCGCGGCGGGCACCGTGGCGAGCGCGATGCCTGCCGCGAGCAGGGCGCGAAGGGCCTTGGTCATGGTGCAAGCTCCTCCATCAGCAGCTGCAGATCCTCCCAGACGATCTTCCGGTAGCTGGGTTGGCGCGCCACCTGCTCCGGGCGGATCGTGGCGAGCGTGCGGACCGAGCCGCCCGGCGTCTCCAGCGCGTGCCAGCGGCCGCGGGTGCGGGCCACGCTCCCGCCGAGCAGCGCCTGAGCGCACATGTCGCCGAACAGCAGCAGCGCGCGGGGGCGGACAAGCCCGATATGATGGCGAGCGATATCGGCCAGACGCTGCGCGCTCACGGGCTCGAGCCGCATTTGGGGGCTGCGGGCCGGGGAGAGCGAGGCGAGGTAGAGCCGGTCGCGGCCGCGCCCGATCGCCGTCATCATCCGATCGAACAATGGGTCCGCTTCGGCTTCGAACCAGCCGCCGTTGGGGGCCGGCATGTCGGTCATCACCATCAGGCCGCTGAACGGATCGCCGGTCGGGTCGAGGCGGCTGCCGATGGTCGGGAAGGGCAGGGCGGCGGTGCGCAGCCACAGCTGGAAGGCATCGAGCGTGTCGGGAAGATCGGGAACGGGAGCGGCTTCAGGCGAAATCGTGGCGGTCGGCGCGGTTTTCGGCCTCAGCCAGTTGCGCGGCTCCTCGGCGACCAGCGTGTCGACGCCCGCCTCGCTCCACCATGCCAGGGCGCTTGCCGCCAGCTGTGCGTTCATGTCCCTCGTGTCGTCCGCCCCGGAAGCGGGCGTTAGACTCGCCGGCGGCCGGACTGGTCAACCGCCGACCCCGCGTTTATCTGCAAGCCGTTGGCGGTTTGCGACGACAGGAGTCTTGGGGAGAGCCGGATGTCCGAACGGGAGTCGATGCCCTATGACGTCGTGATCGTCGGCGGCGGCCCGGCCGGCCTCGCCGCGGCGATACGGCTCAAGCAGCTCGCCGCCGAGGCGGGGCGCGAGCTTTCCGTCTGCATCCTCGAAAAAGGCTCGGAAATCGGCGCCCATATCCTGTCCGGCGCGGTGGTCGATCCGCGCGCGCTGGAGGAATTGCTGCCCAACTGGCGAGATCTCGACAGCCCGCTGACGGTGCCGGTGACGAAGAACGAGCATTGGGTGCTGACCGAGAAGAAGAAATATCCCTTTCCGCACGCGCTGATGCCGAGCTTCATGTCGAACAAGGGCACGTTCACGCTCAGCCTCGGCAATCTCTGCCGCTGGCTCGCGGGCCAGGCCGAGGCTCTGGGGGTCGAGATTTTCCCCGGCTTCGCCGCGGCGGAGGTGCTGTTCAACGAGGACGGATCGGTGAAGGGCGTCGCGACCGGCGACATGGGCGTCGCCCGCGATGGCACCCACAGGCCGGATTACCAGCCCGGCATGGAGCTGCACGGCCGCTACACGTTGTTCGCGGAAGGCGCGCGCGGCCACCTCACCAAGGAGCTGAAGCGCATCTTCGAGCTGGAGCGCGACTGCCAGCCGCAAGTCTATGGCATCGGCCTGAAAGAGTTGTGGGACGTCGACCCCGAGAGGCACGAGCCGGGGCGCGTCATCCACACGCAGGGCTGGCCGCTCGACGACGCCTGGGGCGGCGGCTTTCTCTATCATCAGGCGAACGGGCAGGTGGCGCTCGGCTTCGTCGTCGCGCTCGACTATCGCAATCCCTGGCTGTCGCCGTTCGAGGAGTTCCAGCGCTGGAAGCAGCACCCGGCGATCCGCCACTTCCTGGAAGACGGCAAGCGCGTCTCCTACGGGGCGCGGGCGATCAATGAGGGGGGCTGGCAATCGGTGCCGACCCTGGCCTTCCCCGGCGGCGCGCTGATCGGCTGCTCGGCCGGTTTCGTGAACGTGCCGCGGATCAAGGGCAGCCATACCGCGATGAAGTCCGGCATGCTCGCGGCGGAATCAGCCTTCGCCGCCATCGCGGCCGACCGGTCGAACGACATGCTCGCCGATTATGAGCCGGCCGTGCGCGGAAGCTGGATCGCCGACGAGCTCAGGAAGGTTCGCAATGTCGAGCCGCTGGTCGCGAAATGGGGCGGCACGATCGGCACGCTGCTCGCCGGCGTCGACATGTGGATGCGCCAGCTCCATATCGGCCTGCCGTTCACGATGAAGCATCATCCGGACAGCGAGACCTTGTGGCGCAAGGATCTGGTGGCGCCGATCCAATATCCGAAGCCGGACGGCGTGATCACTTTCGATCGCCTGTCGTCGGTCTTCCTCTCCAACACCAATCATGTCGAGGACCAGCCGATCCACCTGACGCTCAAGGATGCGTCGATCCCGGTGGAGGTTAACCTGGAGCTCTATGGCGGGCCGGAGGCACGCTACTGCCCGGCCGGCGTCTATGAGTTCGTGGTGGGCGAGGGCGGTTCACCCCGCCTTCAGATCAACGCGCAGAATTGCGTCCACTGCAAGACATGCGACATCAAGGACCCGACCCAGAACATCAACTGGGTGGTTCCGGAAGGCGGGGGAGGGCCCAATTATCCCAACATGTAATCGCGCCGCGGCCGGCCTCGTCGCCTTGCTGCTCGCGGCCGGCTCGTCCGCCGCATTCGCCCGCACCGAGCGGGCGGCGCTCGAATCCTACGTCCAGGCGCGCGCGGCCTCCTCGGCCGGTGCGATGGCCCAGGCGAGCGCGCGCTTCGCCGCCGCGCTCGCCGCCGCGCCGGACAATGAGATCGTCGCCGGCCAAGCGCTGCGCCATGCGGTGATCGCCGGCGATTGGCCGCTCGCGGTGCGCGCGGCGCGGATCACCGAGGCGCGGGGCGCGATCATGCCCGACGCGCGCTTCCTGCTGCTCGCCGACGCGGTGCGGGAGCGGGATTGGGCGCGCGCCCGGACCCAGCTCGACGCGATCGAGCGCGATCGTTTGTTCGCCTTCGCCGTTCCGGTGCTCCGCGCCTGGATTGCGCAGGGCTCGGGGCAGGGCGATCCGATTGCCCTGCTGCCGGCCGGCGGCGGCGTCGATCCACTCACCGCCGGCTATGTGAACGAGCAACGGCCGTTCCTGCTCATCGCCGCGCGGCGGCCGGAGGCGCTGGAGGCGGCGCGGGTGATCGGCGGCCCCGGGCCGCGCGCGCTCCGACTGCGCCTCGCGGCGGCGGCGGCGCTCGCCCGCCGTGGCGACCGCACCGACGCGATCGCCTTGCTGCAGGGCGACGACGCGCCGACCCGCGCTGCGCGGAGCGCGCTGGAGGGCGGACGCCCGATCCCCGGCGCGGTCAACGACGCCCGCTCCGGCGTGGCCGAAATACTTCAGCGTATCGCTCTGGACCTGAACGGCCAACAGGTCGGCGCCGTCGCGGCGACCTTCGCCAGCCTTTCCACCTGGCTCGCGCCGGACAATGGCGTCGGCTGGATGATAGCGGCCGAGCTGGCCAGCCAGCAGGACCGGCGTGCCTCGGCGATCGAGATGCTGGGCCATGTCGCGGCCGACGATCCGTTCGCCGACATGGCGCGCGACCAGCGCATCCGCCTGCTCGTCGCCGGCGGCGGCAATGAGGAGGCGCTTCAAGCGGCACAAGCCGCTGCGACGGCAGCCGGCGCGACCGCGTCCGATCAGGTCCGCCTGGGCGAGGTGCTGATGGCGATGGATCGGCCGCGCGAGGCGGCGACGGCCTTCGCCCGCGCAATCGAAACGCGAACCGACGCGTCCCAGCCCGAATGGACGCTCTGGCTGCTCGCCGGCGGCGCCCATGACGAGGCCGAGGATTGGCCGCAGGCGCGCGCCGCGCTCCAGCGCGCCTACAGCCTCGCGCCCACCGAGCCCTTGGTGCTCAACTATCTCGGCTACGCCCAGCTCGAGCGGCGCGAGAATATGGAGGAGGCGGAGCGGCTGGTCCGCGAGGCGCACCGGCTCGCGCCCGAAAATGCCGCCATCACCGATTCGCTCGGCTGGGCGCTGTTCCTGCGCGGCCGGCGCGAGGAGGGCCTGGCGCTGCTGGAGCGCGCCGCCGAAGCCTCGCCCGCCGATGTCGAGATCAACGAGCATCTCGGCGACGCTTATTATGCGATGGGCCGGCGGGTGGAGGCGCGCTTCGCCTGGGCGGCGGCGCGGGTCCATGCCGAAGGCGCGGACCGGACGCGGCTCGAGGCGAAGATCGACACCGGCCTCACCCCCGCGCTCGCCGCGCGCTGAGCCTTGCGCGAAACCGCTTTCGCCAAGCTCAACCTGGCCCTGCACGTCCGGGCGCGGGAGCGGGACGGCTATCACCGGATCGAGACGGTCTTCGCTTTTTGCGAGCACGGCGATGTCCTGACCGCAGAACCGGGCGACGGGCTGTCGCTGCGCGTGACCGGCCCGTTCGCCGCCGACCTCGCCAACGAGCCGGACAATTTGGTCCTCAAGGCCGCCCGCGCGCTGGGCGTGGCCGACATGGCGCTGACGCTGGAAAAGAACCTGCCGGTCGCCTCCGGGATCGGCGGCGGCTCGGCCGACGCGGCGGCGGCGCTGCGCCTGCTCGGCGGCGACCGGGAGGATTTGCCGGAAATTGCCGCGTCGCTCGGCGCCGACGTCCCCGCCTGCCTCGCCAGCCGCACCGCGCGCGGGGAGGGCCGGGGGGATCGGCTGACCTTCATCGAGGATGACGGGCTGGCCGGAACGCCGGTCCTCCTCGTCAATCCGCGCATCACGCTGTCGACCGCTGCGGTGTTCGCCGCCTGGGACGGCGTCGATCGGGCTCCGCTCGACGATTGGCGCAACGGCCGCAACGATCTCGAAGCCCCGGCTCGCCGCCTTGTTCCAGAGATCGGCGCAGCACTCGATGCACTGTCCGGTGCGAGCCTGGCGCGCATGTCTGGCTCCGGCGCCACCTGTTTCGGGTTGTTTGGAAACGAGGCTGATCGTGACGAAGCGCAGGTCCGTATCGTAGGCAATCAGCCCTCTTGGTGGACACTCACATCCCGTCTCAGATGACCCACCGATCCCGCTTCGGCACGGGTTCGCGCCGCCGTTAACCATCTGAAGCCGCAGGATTCCGTCGTGGCACAAGGCTTGCTCCGCGCCGGCCGACGAGTCGAGGCGCGTGTATCGCGCCGACATTCGCCCGCGGTCCCCGCCGCCACCGGACGGGCGCCGCGCCCCCCTTTGGCCGGGCCGCTCCCTTTCGGGGCGGCCCGGCCTTTCTTTTTTCGCGACAAAGCGCGCGCGGCGCGCCAGAATCCGTCGCCATGCGTCGCCTTTCCCTTCTCCTGATCGCCGGCCTATCCGGCTGCGGCGACCGCGCCGCGCCGACTTATGGCGTGACCCAGGACGAAGGGAACCGGATCGAGTGCCGCTTCGGCGGCAACGCGCAGTTCGAGCGCAGCTGCACCTTCGAGCGCGAAGGCGAGGGCGGTGCGATCCTTGTCCTGCGCAAGCCGGACGGCGGCTTTCGCCGGCTGCGGATCGTCGGCGATGGGCGCGGTGTGATCGCGGCCGACGGGGCGGAGCCGGCGCGTGTGACGATCCTTGACGGCGCCCGGATCGAGGTCGAGATCGGCGGCGACCGCTTCCGTCTGCCGGCCACCATGCGGCGATGACCGGTCGAACGATCCTGACCGCGGCCGAGATGCGCGCGGCGGAGCAAGCGGCGATCGCGGCCGGGACCAGCGTCGAGACTTTGATGGACCGCGCCGGCCGGGCGGCGGCGGAGGCGATCTGGCGCTTCGCCGGGCCGCTGGAGGCGCTGATCCTGTGCGGGCCGGGCAACAATGGCGGCGACGGCTATGTGATCGCGCGCGCGCTGGTCGAGCGCGGCGTCAAGGTGCGCGTCGCGGCGACCGGCGAGCCGAACGGCGAAGCCGCCTGGGCGGCACGGGTCGCCTGGGGCGGCGAGACCGAGACGCTCGAAGGCGCTGCGCCGGCGCCGCTGCTGATCGACAGCCTGTTCGGCACCGGCCTCGCCCGGCCGCTCGACGCGGCGCTGTCGGAACGGCTCGGCGCGCTCGCCGCCGCGGCGCGGGTGCGGGTGGCGGTCGACCTGCCGAGCGGCGTCGCCACCGACGACGGGCGCATCCTGTCGCCGGTGCCCGATTTCGATCTCACCACAACCTTCCAGACGCTGAAGCCCTCGCACCTGCTCCAGCCGGCAGCGCGCCACATGGGGCGGATCGTCGTCGCCGATATCGGTATCGACGCAGCGAGCGACCTGACCGAGATCGGCCGCCCGCACATCGCCGCGCCCGGCCCCGACGATCATAAATTCTCGCGCGGGCTGGTCACCGTCATTGCCGGCGGCATGGTGGGCGCCGCCGCGCTTGCCGCCGCGGCAGCGGTGCGCGCCGGAGCCGGGACGGTTCGGCTGCAGGCGCGGGAGCGAGTCGGCAATGTGCCAGCCGCAATCGTCCAGAAGCCCGGCGAGCCGCTCGACCGGCTTGACGACAAGAGGATCGGCGCGCTGCTGCTCGGCCCAGGCATGTTGCCCGGCGACGATCAGACCCTGCTCGATGGCGCGCTTAATTCGGGGCACCCGCTGGTGCTCGACGCCGGCGCGCTGCGCATGGTCGCGGACAGGATGGATCGATTGGCTGCGTGCGTCCGCCCCGCAATTCTCACCCCGCACGAAGGCGAGTTCGTCGCGCTCTTCGGCAAAGGCGAAGGGAGCAAGGTCGATCGCGCTCGCGCCGCCGCCGCGCGCTCGGGCGCGGTTGTCGTCTACAAGGGCCCGGATACGGTCGTGGCCGCGCCGGACGGCCGCGCCGCGATTGCGCCTTCGGCCCATCCCTGGCTGGCGAGCGCGGGCACGGGCGATGTCTATGCGGGCATCGTCGCCGCCCGTTATGCTGCCAGCGGCGATCCCTTCGCTGCCGCCTGCGAGGCGGTCTGGCTGCATGGCCGCGCGGCGGAGCTCGCCGGTCCCGGGCTGATCGCGGACGATCTGATCCGGCATCTGCCCGCGGCGATCGCCGACTGCCTGTGAGCGAGCGTGTTGTCCGGATCGCCGCGCGCGGCGACGGCGTCACGACCAGCGGCCGCTACGTCCCGCTCGCCGCGCCGGGCGACGTGGTCGACGAGGCGGGCGCGGTCACGCCCGGCCGGCATCATGCGACTCCGCCCTGCCGGCACTTTCCCGAATGCGGCGGCTGCCAGCTCCAGCATGTCGATGACGAGGCCTATCGGGCTTATCTGGTCGATCGCGTGGCGGGAGCGCTTGCGGCCCAGAGCGTGTCGATCCCGGAGATCCGCCCGTCGCATCTCTCGCCGCCGCGCAGCCGTCGCCGTGCGACGCTCAAGGCGATGGGCGGCGCGGTCGGCTTCAACGCCGCCGCCAGCCACCGCATCGTCGATATGCGCGAATGCCATATCCTGAGGCCGGAACTGTTCGCCCTGGTCGCGCCGCTCCGCCGGTTGCTGAAGGGGCGGGCGGAGGCGACCCTGACCCTCGCCGATCAGGGCGTCGATCTGCTGCTGGGCGGGGTCGCAGCCGACGATCTCGCCGCCGCCGAATCGTTCGGCGCCTTCGCCGCGAACCACCAGCTCGCCCGGCTCAGCCTGGACGACGGCTATGGCGCGCAGACCCGATGGGAGCCCGTACCGGTCACAATCACGCTCGGCGGCGTGGCAGTCGGCCTGCCGCAGGGCGCCTTCCTCCAGGCGACGGCGGACGGCGAGGAAGCGCTGGTCGATGCGGTGCGCGAGGCGGTTGGCGATGCGGCGACGGTGGCCGATCTCTTCGCCGGCCTCGGCACCTTCGCGCTGGCGCTCGGCGCACGGATCTATGCGGCCGAAGCATCGCGGGACGCGGCCCAGGCGCTCAAGGTCGCGGCGGGCGCCGCGGGCCAGCCGGTCTTCGTCGAGCATCGCGATCTCTACCGCCAGCCGCTCGACCCCGCGGAGCTCGACCGGTTCGGCGCGGTCGTGCTCGATCCGCCCCGCGCCGGCGCCGAGGCGCAGGTCGAGCGGCTCGCTACATCCCGCGTCCCGCGCATCGCCTATGTCTCCTGCAATCCGGCGACGTTCGCGCGCGACGCGAAGCGGCTGGCGGCGGGCGGCTACCGGCTCGATTGGGTGCGCCCGGTCGGCCAGTTCCGCTGGTCGGTCCATGTCGAGCTCGCCGCTTCCTTTTCCCGCGTCGCGCTTGCGTGAGGCCGGTCATCGGGGCTAGGCGCAGGCCCGCAATGGGCCTGTTCAAGAACCTCTTCACCTGGTGGGAAGGCGCCAGCGTCACCACCGCCTGGCACAGCCGCCGGCATGGCTGCGGCGTCGGCGAGGATCATTTCGGCAATCGCTATTTCACGGGCAAGAAGGACGGCCGGCGCTGGGTGATCTATGCCGGCTCGAACGACGTCAGCCGCGTGCCGCCGGAATGGTATGCTTGGCTGACGGGTCAGTTGGACGGGGCGCCCGACGAGGTTCTGCCGCCGCCGCCCAAATTCCTGCGCGCGCCGATGCCCAACCTGACCGGCACGCGCCAGGCCTATCGCCCGCCGGGGGCGCTGGAGCAGGGCGGCCGGCGCGCCGCCGCGACCGGCGACTATCAGGCCTGGACGCCCGACGGGGCATGAGCCGGTCGCCTATTGGCCTGGTCGCGCTCGCCGCGCTCGCCGCCTGCGGGCCGACCGGCGCGCCCGAGGTGAACCGGGCCGGCGAGAATGCGACCGAAGTGGAGACCGTCGACATTCCGCAGACGGTCACCCGGCTCGCGCCCGGTACCACGCCGATGGCCGAGCGGGTCGCGACGCTGCGCCTGCTCAACAAGCGCAACGGCCAGTGGCGCGAGTTCAGCCTGCGCCCCGGCCAGGCGGCGCGCTCGGGCGACGTGATCGTCCGCCTGCGCGCCTGCGAGACGACCACGCCCTGGGAGGTGCAGCAACTGACCGGCGCCTTCGTCCAACTCGACGTGCGCAACCGCGAGGGACGCTATCAGCGCGTCTTCTCCGGCTGGCTCTACAGGGAGACGCCGTCACTCAACGTGATCGAGCACCCGATCTACGACGTCTGGCCGATGAGCTGCGCGATGACCCATCCCGGCGGCGAATCGCCCGGCGCTTCGGAGAGCAGCCGGTCGAGCGCCTCGAACTCCGCGGCGCCCACGCCCGCGCCGCGCCGCCCGGCGCCCGCGGTCGAGAACAGGCCGCCGCCCGCGGCGCCGAGCGCCGAGTCCAACAGCGCCAGATAGTCGTCCTGCGCGATTTCGATCGCGCCGAGGCTCTTCAGATGCTCGGTCATGAACTGGCAGTCGAGCAGCGCGAAGCCGCCCACTTTCAGCCGCGCGACAAGCCACGTCAGCGCCACCTTCGACCCGTCCGTCGCCCTGGAAAACATGCTCTCGCCGAAGAACGCGCCGCCGAGCCTGACGCCGTAAAGGCCGCCGACCAGCGCGCCGTCCTCCCACACCTCGATCGAATGGGCGTGGCCCAGCCGATGCAGCTCGGCATAGCTCGCCTCGATCTCGGCGTTGATCCAGGTGTCGGCCCGGGTCGCGCAGGCACGCACAACGTCGGCGAAGGCGCGGTCGTGGCTGACCTCGAAGCGATCCGATCGCACCGCCTTGCGCAGCGAACGCGAGAGGCGAAAACCGTCCAGCGGGATGATCGCGCGTCGCTTGGGCTCGACCCAGAAGACATCCGGCGCGTGGCGGCCGTCCGACATCGGAAAGACGCCGATCGCATAAGCGCGCAGCAGCAGGTCCGGGTCGATCACCATTGCATCCGGCATTGATGGCCGGGCGGCGCGCGTCAATCGGCGCGGTCGAGCCGCGCCAACCGCTTTTCGATCCCGCGCCACAAAGCGGCCAAGGCGGCGCCGGCCGGCGTGCTGGACGGCGGCAAGGCGATCTCGCCCGGCCACGCGCTCATCGCCTCGATCGCGCTTGCCATCGGCACCGCCGGCCAGCCGGGATTCTCCTCGAGCGCCTGGCGGTGCATATTGCGGCGGCGATCGACCATGTTGAAGACCGGCAGGATCGGCGAGCGCCGGATCGCATGACGGGCAAGGAAGGCGGCGACCTCGTCGAACGCGCGCCGCGACAAGGGCGAGGGGATGAGGGGGACGATCACCAGATCGGCGGCGCGCAGCACCTGCTCGCTGGTCTCGGTGAGCCCAGGCGGCGCATCGAGGATGATCCGGTCATAGTCATGGCCGAGCTGCTCGGTCAACTTCGCCAGCCGCTTTCTTTTGTCGAGGCCGAAGAGGAAGCGATCGAGGCCGCGCAGCGAAGCGTCGGCGGGCAGCAGGTCGAGGCGCGGGAAGGCGGTTGGCTGGACCAGCTTGCGAGCGTCGATATCCTTGGCGAACACCGCCTTCGCTTCTTTGGCTCCTGCCGCCGTGACGCCGAGCAGGAAGCTCGCCGCCGATTGGGCGTCGAGATCCCAGAGCAGGGTGCGCCGCGCCGCCGCCGCCGCGCAAAGCGCTAGATTGACCGCCAGCGTGGTTTTTCCGACGCCGCCCTTCAGGCTGTAGACCGCGATCGTCCGCATCGTTTCCGCCTACAGGATTTCGCGCACCATGTCGCTTGGCCGACAGAGGCGCACGCCCTTTTCGGTTACGACCAGTGGGCGCTCGATCAGGATCGGGTGCGCGATCAGCGCGTCCAGGATGGCCTCGTCGTCGGCGTGGAGCAGCCCGAGCTCGGCCGCCAGCGGCTCCTTCGCACGAAGACCCTGGCGCGGGCTGATGCCCGCTTCCTCATAAAGGCGGCGCAGCTCTTCCCTGGTCGGCGGTGTCTTCAGATATTCGATGACCTCCACGTCGGCGCCGGCCTCCTCGAGCAAAGCCAGCGTGGTACGGGACGTGCCGCAAAGCGGGTTGTGGTAGATCCTCGCCTTCACCAGCCGCCGCCCCCGCCTCCTCCACCGCCGCCGCCGGAGAAACCGCCGCCGCCGGAGCCGCTGCTCGACCCCGGCGCCGTCGAGGCGGAGGCGACGCTGCTCGCCAGCGTCGCCCCGACCGCGGCGGTGAAGCCGTTGACGTTGGTCCACGGGCTGCTCGATCCGGAATACCAGCTTATGTGGCCGCCCTGACGGCTGGGGTCCGCGGCCGCGGCGGCCAGGACGCCGGCGAAGCGCGAGGCCCAGCTGTTTTCGACGTCGAGCGCGATCGCATAAGGCAAATAGCGCTCGAACAGCTCGGGCGTCTTCTCCGGCGGATGCAGCGCCTCGAAGCGCTCTTCCTCGGTGATCGACAGATATTGTTCGAAGCCGGCGATGCGATCCATCACCGCGCGGCCGCGCTTGGTCGGTGCGCCCATCCACCAGAAGGCGGAGATGACCAGAGGCAAAGCGAGCAAAGGCGCGAACATCCAGCCCATGCCGTCCACGCCTTCCAGCAGCGCGAAGGTCATCATGAGGACGAAACCCGCGGCGACCAGAACGGCCGCCGCGCCGGCGCCGAACAGCCATTTCCAGCCGCTGGTCGCGACTTGCCGCGCTTTGTAGACAAGCCAGATCGCGAGCAGCACCAGCCCGACGCCGAACAGCGGGATCAGGCTGTCCGAACGCCGCGCATAAGGATCCACCGCCACGATCGCCGCGCCGATCGCCAGCATCGCGGCCGGCAGCAGCATGAAGCCGACGATCGACCAGTGGAGATTGGCGAGGAACAGATTTCCTTTGTGGCGCGCGTCGTAATCGCTCTGCAGCGCCGATTGGGCGGCGCGGAAGGTGGCGTGATTGGCGCGGTCCATCTCGATCGAGTCGCCGCCGACGAACAGGGCGTTCAGCATTCCCCGTTCGGCGGTTGGCATGTCGGCTGGGTCGCCGGTTCGCTCGATGGACATCTTGCTGCCCGAGAACCAGCCCTTCTCGCCCTCGACGAGCCTGACCTTGCCGCGCACGCCGCTCTCGACGATCGCGGCGGCGAAGCAGCGATTGTCGAACCCCATTCGCTTCACATAACGGACCTCGGCCGCGCTCATCCCCTCTGGCGGTTCGAACAGGGGCACCACGGTGCCCGGGATCGGCCCGCGCCCGGCGCGCTTCCAGGCGTAATAGAAGAACCAGCACAGCCCAGCCAGGGCAGCGATCGCGGCGCCCAACGGGCCGTCTTCCGACAGCCATTGCTCGCTCGCGGTCGGCGGCGGCGCCTGGACCACCCTCTTCGGCCAGGCGACGGCGATCGTGAATCCCTCGTAGGACCCGAGCCCTGCGGTGCTCCGGAAGCTGATGTCGCCGGGCTGCTCGGACGCCACCTCGCCGTTGGTCGCCGTCGAACCCTGCGCACCGGTGTAGATGGCGCGGTTGCCGAACTGGACGGCCTGCGGCAGCCTGATCCGCGCCTGGACGCGGTCGATCGGGAAGATCCAGCCATTGCCGGTGACGTTCCAGTAAAGCTCGTCATAGCTGTCGAAGAAGCCGAGCTGCCGGGTCGTGCGATAGCGCAGGACGTAGGTATGCTCCCCCGGCGGCACGATGATGTTGGCGTCGCCGATCCGTACCCTGACGCCATTGTCGATCCGTTCGGTCGCATAAGGCTCGCTCTGGCCGTCGCGGGTGACGCCCTGGACATCGAAGCCGACCCGTATCGTCCGCCCGGCGCGCTCATAGCGGGTCGGGAAATCGCGGTAGATGCCGTGGTTGATCCGCATGCCTTCGGCGCGGACGCGGATCGTCTCCACAACATCCAGGCTGGCATCCGCATTGACCGTGATGTCGCTGGCATAAGACAGGATGCGCTCGCCGCCGGCGAGAACCGTCTCCGCTTCCGCGGCGACATCGGTCGCCTCGCCGCCCGGCGGCTTGGCCGCCCAGCTCGGCGTCAGCAGCAAAAACGCCGCGAGCAGCAGCGCGAAGGTCGAACGGACCGCGGCCACCTGCGTCACGCCTTGGCGGCGCCGAAGCTCACCTTGGGCGCGGACTGGATCGAGGCGTCGGCGTCCTGATAGCTTTCCTCCTCGCGGAAGCCGAGCGGGCCGGCGATCATCACATTGGGGAAGGACTGGATCCTGGTGTTCAGGTCGCGGACCGTCGCGTTGTAATAGCGCCGCGCGCTCTGAAGATGCTCCTCGATCTCCGAAAGCTCTTCCTGCAGCTGGCGGAAGTTGGCGTCCGCCTTCAGGTCCGGATAGGCCTCGACCACGGCCATCAACCGGCCCAGCAGGCCGGTAAAGGCGGCATCGGCTTGGGCGGTTGCGGCGACGCCGCCGGCGGAGGTGGGGTCGGCGCGGTGTGCCGTGACCTGATCGAGCACCTCGCGCTCGTGGGTCGCGTAGCCCTCGACGGTGCTGACCAGGTTGGGAATGAGGTCGGCGCGGCGGCGGAGCTGGACGGTGATGCCGCTGAAGCCCTCGCGGACCAGGGCGCGGAGCCGCACCAGGCCATTGTAAATCGCGACGCCCCAGAAGAGCAGCAGAACGACGACACCGAGAACGATCCAACCGATCAGGCCCATATTCCCCTCCTCGAACGATGCCGTCTTCATACGAGGCGCGCCGGGCCGAGTCGATGATCGGCGATTGCGAACGGTTCGCAAGTCGGCCACTAACCGGAGGCCGCCCTCGGCGCGGCAAGGGAGGGGAATCCACGCGACGCGATGAAGGCGCTGAAGCGGCTCTGGTTCGTCTGGCACAGCTGGGTCGGCCTCACCGCCGGGCTAATGCTGTTCGTCGTCTGCTGGTCGGGGACGTTCGCCGTGCTCGCGGACGAGGTGGACCTGCTGGTCAACCCGTCGCTCCAGGCGGCGCACAGCGACACGCTTGCCTGGGACGCGGCCTATGATGCCGCGATCGTGGCGCAGCCGGACATTGCCGACATCGCCCTGCAGGCGCCCTCCGGCCCGGGCCAGGCGATCTCGATCGTCGGCACGGACGAGGAGGGCGATCTCCGGCACCTCTACGCCGATCCGGCGACCGGACGGATCATCGCCCACACGACCTTCTTCAACGTCCAGCGCTTCTTCCGCAGCTTCCACCGCAACCTGTTCCTCGTCGGTCTGTACGAGTTCGGCGGGGCGGGGACGGGGGATTTGATTGTCACCTCGATGGCGATCATCCTGCTGCTCCAGCTCATTACGAGCCTGGTCTTCTACAAACGCTGGTGGCGCGGTTTCTGGGCGCTGGACTGGCGGCGTGGGCCGAAAATATTCTGGAGCAGCGTGCACAAGGCCGGCGGTGTCTGGAGCCTGTGGTTCGTTGCGCTCATGGCCGCGACCGGCATCTGGTACCTGGTCGAATTCTATCTCCCGCCGACGTTCGACGAGGGGAAATTGCCGGTCGTCGCGGCGGACGCGGACCGGCGGCTCAACCTCGCCGCCGCGATCGCCGCCGCGGAGCGCGCCTATCCGGGGTTTTCCGCCCGCTCGGTCACGATCGGCCCGGTCGCCGTCGAAGTGAACGGGCAGGACGGATCGCTGTTCACCCGCGACCGCGGGGCGCGCGTGCTGACCACTTTCGACGGCGCGCGGGTGTTGCAGGTCCAGCAAGTGGCGGACCTCTCCGCGCTCGATCGCTGGACGGAAATGGCCGATCCGCTCCATTTCGGCGACTTTGGCGGCTTGTGGAGCCAGATTCCCTGGTTCCTGTTCGGAATCATCCTGTCCGGCCTGTCGCTGACCGGCGCCTACCTGCACGTGAAACGGCAGCGGCGACGAGGCGAGACGCAGCTCCGGACCCCGATCTTCCTCAGCTACGCCGCGACGCTCGCCATCTTGATCGTCAGCGCCCGCTACGGCTGGCTGGAGATCATGGACTACGGCCCCGAAGGGCGTTGGCCGGTGGTGCCGACGGCGGCGATCGTCTTCATCGGGGCATGGATAGTGTCGGCAATCGTGGCCCTGACGCTCTGGATGAAGGCGGTGCGCTAGGCCTCGGCGTCCTTCGCCAGCCATTCCTCCAGCCATTTGATCGTATAGTCGCCGGACTGGAAATCCGGCGCCTCCAGCAGGCGCTGGTGGAGGGGAATGGTCGTCTTGACGCCGTCGATCACGAACTCGCCGAGCGCACGTTTCAGCCGGCGCATCGCCCCGGCGCGGGTGGTGCCGTAGACGATCAGCTTGGCGATCATCGAATCGTAATAAGGCGGCACGCGATAGCCGGAATAAAGGCCGCTATCGACGCGCGTGTTCATGCCGCCGGGCGCGTGATAATGCCGCACGAGGCCGGGCGACGGCGCGAAGGTCACCGGGTCCTCGGCGTTGATCCGGCATTCGATCGCATGGCCGCGGATGTTGACGTCCTGCTGGCGAAGCGTGAGCGAGTGCCCATCGGCGATCCGGATTTGCTCGCGCACAAGATCAAGGCCTGTGATCGCCTCGGTGACCGGATGCTCCACCTGGAGGCGCGTGTTCATCTCGATGAAGAAGAACTCGCCGGCTTCCCACAAGAACTCGATCGTACCGGCGCCGCGATAGCCCATTTCGGCCATCGCCCGGGCGACGATGCCGCCCATACGCTCCCGCTCCTCCGGCGTGATCACCGGGGAGGGCGCCTCTTCCAGTACCTTCTGGTGACGGCGCTGCAGCGAGCAGTCGCGCTCGCCGAGGTGGATCGCGTTGCCCTTGCCGTCGCCGAAGATCTGGAACTCGATATGACGCGGATCGCCGAGATATTTCTCGATATAGACGGTGGCGTCGCCGAACGCGGCCTTGGCCTCGCTGCCGGCCTGCATCATCAGCGTCTCGAGCTGGTCCTCGCTCGTGCACACCTTCATTCCCCGCCCACCGCCGCCCGACGCCGCCTTGATGATCACCGGGTAGCCAGCATCGGCGGCTATTTTTTTCGCTTCGGCGACATCCTCGACCGGGCCGTCGGAGCCGGGGACGAGCGGCAGGCCCAGCCTGGCGGCGGTGCGCTTTGCCTCGATCTTGTCGCCCATTGTGCGGATATGCTCGGGCTTGGGGCCGATCCAGATGATTCCGTGCGATTCGACGATCTCGGCGAACTGGGCGTTCTCGCTGAGGAAACCGTAACCGGGATGGATCGCGTCGGCATGGCTGATCTCGGCCGCCGAGATGATGTTGGGGATGTTGAGATAGGATTCGCTCGCCGGCGGCGGCCCGATGCAGATCGCCTCATCGGCGAGGCGCACGTGCATCGCCTCGGTGTCGGCGGTCGAATGGACCGCGACCGTCTTGATCCCCATTTCGTGGCAGGCGCGGTGGATGCGGAGTGCGATCTCGCCGCGATTGGCGATCAGGACCTTCTCGATTGCCATCAGTCGATCAGCACCAGCGTCTGATCGAACTCGACCGGCTGAGCATCGGCGACACAGACCCTCGTCACCGTGCCCGCGCGCGGCGCGGTGATCGGGTTCATCACCTTCATCGCCTCGATGATCAGCAGGGTCTCGCCGGCCTTCACCTGCTGACCCGCGGCGACGAAGGGAGCAGCACCCGGTTCCGCCGACAGGAAGACGGTGCCGACCATCGGCGAGCGGACGGGCTCGCCGCCGCTCTCGGCCGGCGCGGCAGGCTCGGCCGCCGGCGCTGGCGCGGCTGTAACCGCGGCGGCCGGCGCAGCGGCGAGCGGCGCACTCGCCACGACATTCAGCTTGCGCTTGACCACGATCCGCCGGCCGCAATCCTCGACCTCGATCTCGCTGAGATCGTTTTCGCTGAGCATATTGGCGAGCTGGCGAATGAGGTCGGCGTCGACCCGCATGCCATTGGTGTCGTCGTTCTCGTCACTCATCTTGTCGCAATCCCCGTTTGCGCCACGCGCACTGTCAGAGTCGCGCGGCCGCGTCCAGCGCGAGCTCATAGCCGAGCGCGCCGAAGCCGGCGATCATTCCCCGCGCCGCCGCGCCGGTCAGCGCGATATGGCGGAACGGCTCGCGCGCCGCCGGATTGGAGAGATGAATCTCGATCACAGGCACGTCCGCGGCGCGCACCGCATCGTGGAGCGCGACCGACGTGTGCGAAAACCCGCCAGGGTTGAGGATCACCGCTTTGGCGCCTTTCGAGCGCGCCTCGTGCAGCCAGTCGATCAGATGGCCCTCATGGTTCGACTGCCGCATGTCGATCGCAAGGCCGAGCCTCTTGGCCTTGTCCTCCAGCCGGGTCGCGATGTCGTCCAGCGTATCGGCTCCGTAAACCTCCGGTTCCCGGGTGCCGAGCAGGTTGAGGTTGGGGCCGTTCAGCACATAGATGACGGGTGGTTTCGCCATGGCGCGCCGCTATAGGAGCGCGCACCCTTTTCGTCCAACCGGTGGTGACGTGGAAGAAAGGACGATCTCGATCCGGGTCAACGGCGAGCACCGGCGGGTGCGCGCGGGGATCAGCATCGCCGATCTCGCGCTCGAGCTGGGGTTGGAGCCAGCCAAGGTGGCCGTGGAGCGCAATCTCGAGATCGTGCCGCGGTCGACGCTCGCCGACGTGACCGTCGAGGATGGCGACGATTTCGAGATCGTGACCTTCGTCGGCGGCGGCTAGGCGATGTTCCGCACGTCGACCGGCGCGGCGGGCAGACGCGCGCCATAACGGAGCGCGATACGCTCGACCTCCGCGAAGGTTGTCTGGATCGCGGTCTGGGCTTCGCCCGCGGCGCCCTCCGCGCCGAACGTCGATTCGCCCTGCGGGCCCTGGCCCGGTGTCTGCTCGACCGCTTCGGCGTAACGCTGCCAGGCCTGGACGTGGGTCTGATAGGCGCTCCAGAAATCTTCCGGCGCCCGGCCGCGGGCGATCGCGGCCATCGTGTCCGCCACCTCGCGCGGGGTCATCCGATCGGTGTTGAGATTGTCCTCGCGAAGGATGCGCTCGATCTCCTGCCGCGCCGCCGCTCCGTGCACAACGATGTCGTCCGAGGGCGCCTGGGCGATGGCCGGCGCTGTCAGAACCATCAGGGCCAAAGCGGCCAACGACAAGACCCGCATTCAAACCTCCTTCTCTGGACGCCAGGATAAGTCGTGACGACGGTTTGCGAAAGTCATGCTTTCCTGCCGCGCGCGAGCGCCTATATCGCGCGGGTGAACGCAGAAGGTCGAATTCTAAGCGACGACGGCTGGACGGTGGCGGGGCGGACCTTCCGCTCGCGGCTGATCGTCGGCACCGGCAAATATAAGAGCTTCGAGCAGAATGCGGCGGCGCTAGAGGCGTCGGGGGCGGAGATCGTCACCGTCGCGGTGCGGCGGGTGAACATCTCCGATCCGGGCCAGCCGCTGCTCACCGACCATATCGACCCCAAGCGCTACACCTATCTCCCCAACACCGCCGGCTGTTTCACCGCCGACGACGCGATCCGCACCCTCAGGCTGGCGCGCGAGGCGGGCGGCTGGGAGCTGGTGAAGCTGGAGGTTCTGGGCGAAGCGAAGACGCTCTATCCCGATATGCGCGAGACGCTGAAGGCCACGGAGACGCTCGTCGCCGAAGGCTTCAAGCCGATGGTCTATTGCGTCGACGATCCGATCGCCGCGAAGCAGCTGGAGGAGGCCGGCGCGGTCGCGATCATGCCGCTGGGCGCGCCGATCGGCTCCGGGCTGGGCATCCAGAACCGGGTGACGATCCGCCTGATCGTCGAGGGCGCGAACGTGCCGGTGCTGGTCGATGCCGGCGTCGGCACCGCCTCCGACGCCAGCGTGGCGATGGAGCTGGGCTGCGACGGCGTGCTGATGAATACGGCGATCGCCGAGGCGAAGGACCCGATCCTGATGGCGCGGGCGATGAAACTCGCTGTCGAAAGCGGCCGTCTCGCTTATCTCGCCGGCCGGATGGGCCAGCGCCGCTACGCCGATCCGTCCAGCCCGCTTGCGGGATTGATCTGAGCCGGCCGCCGCCGGAACGGCCGGGCTTATCCATTCGTTTCTTCGCCGAGGAGAGAGAGGATGACCATCGAGAAGCCCAAACAGCGGCAGGAGAACGAGGACCGCTCCGCTTTCCAGATTGGCGAGAAGGTCGGCGAGGGCGGGCAGCGCGATATCCTTTCCGACACCGCCGAGTCGCCGGATGAGGAATTCACCGGCATGGCGAAGACAGGGGAGCAGGGCTCGTCCGACGGCGTCGGCGTCAAAGAAGAGCAGGACGCGTGAAGTCGCCAAAATTTGGTCTGTCACCTTTTCGCTCGTAACGGCTGTGTTATGATCACGCCGCCGGAACGGACCGCCCCGCGCGGTGTTATCGGCAAGGGTGATCGGCGGCGCCGGGCCGCATGACGCCGCTTCGAGGAGGAATCGGGATGGGCGAGTTCGAGAAAAATCAGGACAGCGATCAATCCGGCGGCAAGCCCGGCTACGATCAGCAGCAGCAAGACGTCGGCAAGCCGGGCTACGATCAGCAACAGGATGACGGCGGTTACGAGAAGGGCGGCGACCAGGACCATGGCGGCGAGCCCGGCTATGACGAGCAGCAGCAGGATAGCGGCGGCTATGAAAAAGGCGGCGACTATGGCGGCAAGCCGGGCGCCGACGACTATGACGATCAGGGCGGCAAGCCCGGCTATGAGGACGAGCAGCAGCAGGGCGGCGGCAAGGGCGGCTACCCCGAGGGCAAGCCCGGCGCCGACGAGGGTTACGACGATCAGGGCGGCAAGCCCGGCTATGACGACCAGGGCGATTATGGCGGCGGCAAGCCGGGCCAATAGCCTTTCCGCGCCCGCCTGAAGCGGGACATGGGGAGCCGCGTTCGCAACGGAACGCGGCTCTTCGTGTTATTGGGCCATATGATCGATCACGCTGCCGCCCGCGAGGCGATGGTCGCACGGCAGATCGAGGCCCGCGGCATCATCAATCCGGCGCTCTCGGCGGCGCTCCGCGAGGTGCCGCGCGAGGCGTTCATTCCCGATAGCCTCGCCGCCTTCGCCTATGACGATTCGCCGCTGCCGATCGAGGCCGGCCAGACCATCTCGCAGCCCTATATCGTTGCTTTGATGATCGACTCGGCGGGGGTGATGGCCAGCGGCCGGGCGCTCGAAATCGGCGCCGGGTCCGGCTACGCCGCCGCCGTGATGAGCCGGATCGCCGACCGGGTGATCGCGATCGAGCGTCATGCCGAGCTGGCGCGGTTGGCGGCGGCGCGGATGGCCCGGCTCGGCTATCACAATGTGCGCATCGTCCATGGCGACGGCTCGGCCGGCTGGCCGGACGAGGCGCCCTATGACGCCATCCTCGCGGCCGCCAGCGGCAGCCATGTGCCCGATGCGCTCAAGGCGCAGCTCGCGATCGGCGGCGCCTTGGTGATGCCGATCGGCGCTGCGCACGTGGTGCAAAGCCTGGTCAAGGTCGTCCGGGTCGGCGAGGAGGCGTTCGAGCAGGAAGATCTCGGCGCGGTGCGCTTCGTGCCGCTGATCGGCGCGGAAGGATGGAAGGGATAAGCGGAACCGCCGCCCGGATGGCTCGTTTCCTCACGGTCTGAATTCTTCAACGGAGACAAGGCGATGGGCGAGCTCACCGACAAGGTCAAAGGCACCGCGAACGAGGCGATCGGCAAGGTCAAGCAGCAGAGCGAAGACCCGGCGACCAAAGCCGAGGGCGAGGCGCAGGAAACCAAGGGCGACTTCCAGAAGGCCAAGGGCGAAGTGAAGGGCCTGTTCGGCGACAAGCTCTGAGCCTACCCAAGCCGCGAGGAAAGGGCCGCCTTCAGCCAGAGGCGGTCCTTTTCGTTGCGGCCTAGCCCGTCGCCA
>NZ_JBQTIN010000101.1:0-37023 GCF_052388015.1 Sphingosinicella sp. | reverse complement strand
TAAGAGCGCATTAGCAGCATCGTCAGGCCGGCGACGGCGAACAGCGCCAGCACCTGCACGCCGCGCCAGGGCATCCATCCCCAGCCGTCGATCGTGCGCCGACGCACCCGGCGCCAATCCGCGACGCCCGCCACCAAGGCGAGCGCGAGCAGCGCGCCGTCCGCCATCCACAGCCAGTCTTGCATCGTCATCCGCCGCCCGCCATTGCTCGCCCGCCTATCAAGGGAGAGACTCATGATCCGCCAGACCCCGCTTGTCGCCGCAGCCGTCTTTCTCTCCCTCGCCGCTGGTGGTGCCGTACTCGCTCAGCGAGCAACGACGCCGGCGCCGCTTGCGGCCGCTCACCAGAATGCGTTGCGCACGGCGATCGCCGCGACGACCCGCACGCCGGCCAATGTCGCCCGCGACCGTTACCGCCACCCGTTCGAGACGCTCTCCTTCTTCGGCGTCGAACCGGACGATACGGTGGTCGAGATCTGGCCCGGCGGCGGTTGGTACACCGAGATTCTCGCGCCTTATCTCCACGCCGGAGGCGGCGCTTATTATGCCGCCGCCATGAACGACAATATGTTCGGCGGCGTCCGCCGGCTGACGACCGCGAGCCCGGACCTCTACGGCCATGCCCGGCTCGCCACCTTCCCCTGGTTCGACGGCAGCACCGGCAATCGGGTGCCGGATGGCACGGCCGATGTCGTCCTCACCTTCCGCAACGTCCATAACTGGCAGATGGGCTATCAGCGCGAGGGGCGGCAGCCTTATACCGAGGAGGCGTTCCGGCAGATGTTCGCGATGCTGCGGCCCGGCGGCACGCTCGGCGTCGTCGATCACCGCCTGCCCGAAAGCGCCGATGCCGAGCGCGAACGGACCAGCGGCTATATGAAGGTCTCTACCGTCCGGCGGATGGCGGAGGCGGCCGGTTTCCGCCTGGTCGCCTCGTCCGAGATCAACGCCAATCCGCGCGACACCGCCGATTGGCCGAACGGCGTCTGGACCCTGCCGCCGGCACTCCGCCATGGCGACGAGGAGCGCTACCGGGCGATCGGCGAGAGCGACCGGATGACCTTGCGCTTCGTCCGGCCCCGCTAGCGGCCGAGCTGGTCGAGCTTCTGCTGCAGCGCGGCGAGCTCGGCGCGCAGCGCATCGAGATCGGCCTTGTCCGGCTCGGCCTTGGCCGCGGCTTTCGGCGCCTGCCGGCCCTGACCGGTCGCGGCGGCGGTGAACATCTCCATGTTGCGCCGCGCGATCTCGGCGAACGGATTGGCGACGAGCGCGCCGGTCATCGCTTCCTGCAATTTCGCCTGGTTGCGCTGCAGCTGGTCGAGGCTGGCCTCGAGATATTGCGGCACGACCTCCTGCATGTTGCCGCCATACATGCCGATCAGCTGGCGCAGGAAATTCACGGGAAGCATCTCCGCGCCGTGCGATTCCTCCTCCATGATGATCTGGGCGAGGACGAAGCGGGTGATGTCCTCGCCCGATTTCGCGTCGACCACTTTGAAGTCGCGCTTCTGCCGGACCATCTGGGCGAGCCGCTCCAGCGTGATATAGGCCGAGCTCTCGGTGTCGTAGAGCCGGCGGTTCGCATATTTCTTGATGATCACAGGATCGGCGTCGGACGCAGCCATGGAAACCCCGCAGCAAGGAGAGAAAAGCGCCCTAGCACCGAAGCTTGCCGCACCGCAACATCGCCCCCGGCCGCTGCCGCTCTTCCTCGCCTTGCTGCGCAGCATGACGGAGGGGGCGCCGGCGCGGATGCAGGCCGCATTGGCAGGCCTCAAAAAGTATCAGGATGCCGAGCGCGGGGCCGCGCCACCGCTGATGCCCGCGATCGCCGAAGCGCATGGCGCCAGCTTGCGCGATTATGGCGGTGACGGTCCGACGACCCTCTTCATCCCGTCGCTGATCAACCCGCCGACGGTGCTCGACATGCAGGGGCGGTCGTTGCTCCGCTGGCTGGCCGGACAAGGGTGTCGCGTGGTCCTGCTCGACTGGGGCTGGCCGGGCGCGGCGCGGGGCGCACTCAATGTCGCGGGCCATGTCGAGCAGATCATCCTGCCATTGATGTCGGATCTGGACGGACCGGCCGACCTCGTCGGCTATTGCCTCGGCGGGACGATGGCGATTGCCGCCGGCCAGCTCGGCGAGGCTCGCCGCGTCGTGACGATCGCGGCGCCCTGGCATTTCGACGGCTTCCCCGATCAGGCCCGGGCCGATCTCGCGAAGCTCTGGCATGGCGCTCAAGCCACCGCGCAATCCCTGGGCGTGCTCCCGATGGAAGTGTTGCAGAGCGCCTTCTGGAGCCTCGATCCGGCCCGCACCATCGGCAAGTTCGAGGCTTTCGCGGCGCTCGAAGGCGAGGCGGCGCGCGCCTTTGTCATGCTGGAGGACTGGGCCAATGACGGTCCGCCCGTCCCGCTCGCCGCGGCGCGGGAGATGTTCGAGAGCCTTTTTGCAGGCGATGCGCCGGGCCGCGGCGAATGGCATGTGGGCGGCGAGGTGATCGACCCGGCTGCCCTGCCCTGCCCGTTGCTCAACATCGTCTCGACCACCGACCGGATCGTCCCGGCCGCGAGCGCGCCGCGCGCCGGCGAGCGGCTGGAGCTGGCGCTCGGCCATGTCGGGATGGTCGTCGGCTCGCAGGCGCGCGAACGGCTCTGGGAGCCGCTGGCCGGCTGGCTTTCGCGCCAACGCCTAAGCTGATAGAGGCGCGCCAACCCCAAAATCGGAGACCCAGCAATATGACCGACGTCGTCATCACCGCCGCCAAGCGCACCCCGGTCGGATCCTTCCTCGGCGCCTTCGCCGCCACCCCGGCGCACGAGCTCGGCCGGGTGGCGATCACCGCCGCGCTGGAGCAGGCTGGCGTCGCGCCGGAGGACGTGTCGGAAGTGATCCTCGGCCAGGTGCTGACCGCCGGCCAGGGCCAGAACCCGGCCCGTCAGGCCTCGATGGCGGCCGGCGTGCCGAAGGAGGTTCCGGCCTGGGGCGTCAATCAGGTCTGCGGCTCGGGCCTGCGCGCCGTCGCCCTCGCCGCCCAGGCGATCCAGACCGGCGACGCCGCCGTCGTCGTCGCCGGCGGCCAGGAGAATATGAGCCTTTCCAACCACGCCCAGAATCTGCGTGGCGGCACCAAGATGGGTGACGTCGGCCTGGTCGACACGATGATCAAGGACGGCCTCACCGACGTCTTCAACGGCTATCACATGGGCATCACGGCGGAGAATCTGGCCGAGCAATATCAGGTGACCCGCGACGATCAGGACGCCTTCGCGACCGCATCCCAGAACAAGGCCTCCGCCGCCCGCGCCGCGGGCCGCTTCCGCGATGAGATCGCGCCGGTGACGGTGAAGAGCCGCAAGGGCGAGACGGTCGTCGAGAATGACGAACATATCCGCGACGGCGTCGAGCAGTCCGGGCTCGCGGGTCTGAAGCCCGCCTTCAAGAAGGAAGGCACCGTCACCGCCGCCAACGCGTCCGGCCTCAATGACGGCGCCGCCGCGCTCGTCCTGATGAGCCGCGAGGAGGCCGAGCGCCGCGGCGCGCCGATCCTCGCTCGCGTCGCCTCCTGGGCGAGCGCGGGCGTCGATCCTTCGATCATGGGCATCGGCCCGGTGCCGGCGTCGAGGAAGGCGCTCGAGAAGGCCGGCTGGACGGTCGCCGATCTCGACCTCATCGAGGCGAACGAGGCGTTCGCCGCCCAGGCGCTGGCGGTCGGCAAGGAGCTCGGCTGGGACGCCGCCAAGGTCAACGTCAACGGCGGCGCGATCGCCATCGGCCACCCGATCGGCGCCTCCGGCGCGCGCGTCCTCACCACCCTGATCTACGAGATGCGGAAGCGCGACGCGAAGAAAGGCCTCGCCACCCTGTGCATCGGCGGCGGCATGGGCATCGCGCTCTGCGTCGAACGGGATTGAGGCAAAATATCCGCGCCCGCTCCTCACCGGCGCATCGGCGGTTGTTGCACAAGTGCTACACTGCTGAATAATCGATGAACGTCTAGCGGCCTTACCCTTGTCCCGCGCGGCGGAATCGTAGCACCGTCACCCTGACCGCCGTGCGCCTGCACGGATGGAACAAGGGGATGGCTCATGCGGAATTTGGGTTTGCTCGGCTCCAGCGCGTTGCGCTCGGGAGCGATGTTCGCGCTGGCGCTCGGCGCCGCTGCTCCGGCCTTCGCGGAAGAGACCGCGGCTGCGGCAACCGCGGCCGATGAGGTGGCGACGCAGGGCGACGCGACGGCCGAGCAATCCGATCCCGCGATCGTCGTCACCGGCTCGCGCATCCGGCGTCCGAACCTTGATTCGACCATCCCGATCACGTCCGTCGACGCGCAGCAGCTCACCGAGCAGGCGAACGTCTCGCTCGGCGACGCGCTGAACGACCTGCCCGCGCTGCGCTCCACCTTCAGCCAGGCGAACTCGACCCGCTTCATCGGCACCGCCGGCATCAACCTGCTCGATCTGCGCGGCCTCGGCACCGCCCGCACGCTGGTGCTGGTCAACGGCCGCCGGCACGTCACGTCGAGCCCCGGCACGTTCGACGTCGACGTCAATACGATTCCCGCCGACCTGCTCGAGCGGGTCGACATCGTGACCGGCGGCAATTCGGCGGTCTACGGCTCGGACGCGGTCACGGGCGTCGTCAACTTCATCCTGCGGACCGATTATGAAGGGGTCGCGCTGCGCGCCCAGAGCGGCATCACCAGCTATGGCGACCGGCGCTCCTATTTCATCTCCGGCGTCTGGGGCCGCAATTTCCTCGACAACACGCTGAACGTCGCGGTCGCGGTGGAATATGCCCGCCAGGCGCCGCTCTTCCACGGCGACCGCCCCGAGATGACGGGAGTCTATACCGGCGTGCCCGGCTTCTCGACCGTCGAGAGTACGGTCGGCGAGCTGCCGGCCGGCGACGGCGTTCCGGACACCCGCTTCTTCCAGGGACCGCCGGGGATCACATTCGGGTCCATCTCGCTGAGCGGCGCCGTGCTGACAGCGTGCCCGTTGGCGAATCCGGCGAGCGCGCTCGTGACGGCCCGGCGCGCGGCGGTTTGCACAGGCCTCCGCACGCCGACCGCCGCCGGCCCGAACACCGGCACCGAGCTCTCGGACGCATGGTTCTTCCAACCCGACGGCACGATAATCCGGAACAACCCGGCGCTCGATCTGCGGCAGTTCGGCGGCAGCCAGTTCGGCGGCCAGGGCGCCTCCGGCGTCGAGGGCGCGCAGCTGGCGCCGGGTTTCGAGCGGTTCGCCGTGAACCTGCTCGTCAACGCGGATATCGCGCCGTGGATCAGGCCGTTCGCCGAGTTCAAATATGTCTGGATCACGGCGAACCAGACCTCGACTCAGCCGACCTTCATCAACTCGACGCTGAGCCCGACCTTCAGAACGGACAATCCGTTCCTGAGCGCCCAGGCCCGGTCGGCGATCAACACGATCACCGGCAACCCGCAGGGAAGCATCCACAACTTCAGCTTCAACCGCTTCAACAACGATATCGGCACCCGCGCCGAGGACCATGAGCGCAACACCTTCCGCGGCGTGTTCGGTGTTCGCGGGGAAATCTCGACCACCGGCAACTGGAACTACGAGGTCGCGGTCAATTACGGCCGCACCGAGACGTTCTACGAAACCGGCGGCAACGTCAACGTCGCGCGCTTCAACCGCGCCGCCGACGCGGCGCCCGGTCCGGGTGGCAGCATCCAGTGCCGGGTCAATGTCGACGCCGATCCGAACAACAACGATCCGCTTTGCCGGCCGATCAACCTGTTCGGCTTCGGCGCGCCGGCGACGACCCCAGACGGCCTTGCCTACGTGCTCTATGTCTCCTCGCGCGAGCAATGGGCGGAGCAGCTCAACGCCACCGCCTTCATTTCCGGCGACACGTCGGGCTGGTTCGAGCTGCCCGGCGGGCCGATCGGCCTGGTCTTCGGCGTCGAATATCGACGCGAAGACGCCTTCTCCGATTTCGACGACTTCACCCAGAGCGGCGCGACATTCCTGAACGCCATCAGCGAATTCGATCCGCCCGCGATCGACGTGCGCGAGGCGTTCGGCGAGATCCGGATCCCGATCCTGCGCGACATGCCGTTCTTCCATGAGCTGTCGCTCGAAGGCGCTGCGCGCTACTCAGATTACAGCAGCACGGGCGGCGTCTGGGCCTATAATATCGGCCTGATCTGGTCGCCGGTCCGCGACCTGCGCCTCCGCGGCGGCTATGCCCGTTCGGTCCGCGCGCCGAATCTGGGCGATCTCTTCGCGACCCGCAGCGAAACCTTCGCGAACGGCCTGCTCGATCCCTGCAGCCAGAGCCAGATTCTGCAGGGTCCGAACCGGGTCCAGCGCTGCGCGGAGGCGGGCATCCCGACCACGCTCGTCGTGGACGGCATCACCGTGCCTTGGAACAACACGCCGCAAAGCGGCGTCTCGGGTTTCAACCAGGGCAACCTGGACCTGCAGCCGGAGCGCGGAACGAGCTGGACCGTCGGCGCCGTCATCCAGCCGCGCTGGGTGCCGGGCCTGTCGATCTCGCTCGACTATTACAATATCGAGATCCGGGACGCGATCGCGGGCCTGACCGGCCAGGCGATCATCAACCGCTGCTACGAGGATCCGGTCAGCCTCGCCAACCCGTTCTGCGACGCCGTCTTCCGGCGTCGCACGCCGGGCGACACGTTCCGCGACTTCACGTTCGACGGCCAGAACGACCGGGTCATCGGCGGCAGTGTCGGCGTCATCACGATGCCGCGGCTCGGCCCGGGCTTCCTCAACCAGCCGTTCAATTATCAGTCGCTCAAGACTTCCGGCGTGGATGCGGACATCAGCTATCGCCGGCAGATCCTGCCCGGCGTGACGATGAACCTCCGGGCACTGGTGAGCTGGGTGGACCAGCGGGTGCAGTTCACCTTCATCGCCGATCCGGCCCGCTCGGTCCGCCTGCACGGCACGCTGGGCGACCCGATCTGGGCCGCCAGCCTCACCGCGGGCCTGGACTTCGGCGAGATCGATATCGCCTGGAACGGCAATTATATCGGCGAGCAGACGGTCGATGCCTGGGAGACGATGTTCTCGCACCAGGGCCGGGCGCCGACCAATGCCGACCTACGTTCGCCGGAAGAGGCGCGGCACCCGGATGCGCTCTACCACGCTGTCCGTATCGGCTTCGAGCCGGCCGGCACGCGGCACCGCATCTATTTCGGCGTCGACAATCTGCTGGACCGCAACCCGAGCTTCGGCCTCGACGGCACCGGCGGCGGTGGCGCGATCTTCCCGAACACCGGCCGCTTCTTCTACGCCGGCGCACAAATCCGCTTCTAGCAATCCGCGCGACTTTCACTACGGGCCGCCCTTCGGGGCGGCCTTTTTTATGCCCAGCGCCGCTCGAAGCGCGCGCCGAGGCAGGTGAGCAGCTCATATTGGCTGAGCCCCGATTGCCCCGCCGCGTCGGGCAAATGGAAGTCGAGCTCCAGCCAATCGCCTTCCGCCAGTTCCGGCGCGTCGTCGACGCGAATCGCGGTCAGGTCCATCGAGACGCGGCCGACTACCGGCACGAAGCTTGTCCCGAGCGTAGACGAGGGGCCGCCGGCAATCCGCGCCCGGCCGGTGCCGGAAAAGCCGCGTAGATAGCCGTCGGCATAGCCGAGATTGACGATCGCCAGCTCGCAATCGCGGTTGGCGATGAAGCTCGCGCCATAACCGACCGACTGCCCTGTTTTCGCCTGGCGGCGCTGGACGATCTGCGCCTCGATCCGCGCGACCTGGCGGATATGCCCCTCAGCCTCGGCACGCGGCACGCCGCCGTAGAGGGCGAGGCCGGGTCGGGTGAGATCGAAGGCAAAGTCCGGCCCGAGGCAGACGCCGGCGCTGTTGGCCAGGCTCAGCCGCCGCGCCTTCACCTTCGCCGCGACGGCGACGAAGGCGGCGCGCTGCGCCTCGTTCATCGGCGACTCCTCGTCGCCGCAGGCGAGATGGCTCATCAGCGTGTCGATCGCCAGCCCGTCGAGCAACCCGCTCGCCGCCTGCTCTCCCGTCAGGCCGAGCCGGTTCATGCCGGTGTCGATCATCACGTCGCATGGGCGGCCCGTCTCCTTCCAGCGCGCGACCTGCTCCGGGCTGTTCAGCAGCGGCCGCGCCGGCGAGGCGCGCGCCGCCGTCATGTCGTCCGCGCCGACGCCGTGCAGCACGACGAGATCGAGGTCGCTCGGCCAGGGCATCAGGCCCGCCGCCTCCGCCCAGGTCGAAACGAAGAAGTCGCGGCATCCCGCCGCCTGCAGTCGGTGCACGACCTCGCGCGCGCCGAGGCCATAGCCGTCCGCCTTCACCGCCGCGCCGCACGCCGCGCCGCCGCCGCGATGGGCCAGCCAGTGCCAGTTGGCGACGAGCGCATCGCCATCGAGGGTCAGGCGGAGTGGACAATGCACCATGCGCGCGGGCCTAGCCGCGCCCGCCGCGCTAATCCAGCCGCTTGCCCGACGTCTCGGGGAGCCAGAACAGGCTGACGACCAGCGCCATCGCGACGACGCCGATCGTGTACCAGAGGCCGGAGAAGGGATCGCCGGTCCGCGCCACGATATATTGGCTGATGAAGGGCAGGAATCCGCCGAAATAGCCGGTGCCGATATGATAGGGCACCGAGAGCGACGTGTAGCGCACCTTCGCCGGGAACATCTCGACCAGCAGGGCCGCGACCGGCCCGTAGGTCATGCCCGAGAGCATGCCGATGACGACGATCGCCAGCACGACCTGGATCATGCTGCTCATCGCCGGCGTCGTCTTTTCGAGCCGGTAGCCGGCGCCGGTCAGCGCGCTTTCCAGCGCCGCCGGTTCCTCCGCATTCACGACCGAATCGCCGACCCGCACCTGATAGGCCTGCCCGTTCCAGCCGGGGGCGGGCAGCATCTCATAAGCGATGCCGCGCGAGGTGAGCGCCGCCAGCGCCCGGCCGCAGGGTGTCGCCTGCGCCTGCGCGAACGGGTTGTAGTCGCAGGCGTCGCCCTGGACGGTCACCGGACTGCGCGCCATCGCCGCCGCCAGCTGAGGATTGGCCGCCGCCGCCATCCAGTGGAACAGGGGAAAGAGCAGGATGATGGTGAGCCCGTAGCCGGTGACAATCAGCGGCTTGCGGCCGATCCTGTCGGACAGCCAGCCGAACAGGACGAACCAGAACATCGAGACGAACGCCGCCGCGCCAATCATCGCCCGCGCCGCGGTGTCGTCGATGCGGAGTGCGTTCTGGAGGAAATAGAGCGCCTGGAATTGGGCCGTGTACCAGATCACGGTGAGGCCCGCGGCAACGCCGAACAAGGCGACGATCACCATCTTCACCTGATGCCGGCCGCGGAAGCTCTCGGTGATCGGGTTGCGCGCCGTCTCTCCCGCTTCCTTCATTGCCTGGAAGACCGGGCTTTCCTTGAGCTTGAGCCGCACCCAGAGCGACACCGCCAGCAGCAGGATCGAGAACAGGAACGGGATTCGCCAGCCCCAGGCGGCCCAGGCTTCGCGATCGACAAACCATTCGGAGATCAGCACCACCGCGACCGACAGCAGGAAGCCGCCGATCACCCCGGCCTGGATGAAGCTGGTGTAGAAGCCGCGCTTGTTCCGTGGCGCGTGCTCGGCGACATAGATTGCCGCCCCGCCATATTCGCCGCCCAGCGCCAGCCCCTGCATCACCCTGAGCGTCACGAGGATGATCGGCGCCGCCATGCCGATCGCGGCGTAGCTCGGCACCAGGCCGACCGCCGCGGTGGCGAAGCCCATCAGGGTGATGGTGACGAGGAAGGTATATTTGCGCCCCAGCCTGTCGCCGAGATATCCGAACAGCAAGGCGCCGATCGGCCGCACGCCGAAGCCGACGCCGAACGAGGCCAGAGCGAGCAGGAATTGCGCGGTTTCGTTGCCGACCGGGAAGAATTGCCGGCCGATGATCGCGGCGAGCGTTCCGTAGATGAAGAAATCATACCATTCGAAGACGGTGCCGAGCGTCGAGGCGACGATCACCAGCCGATCGCGCTTCCCGTCGACGACATAATCCTCGCCGACCGCCGCCGCCTGCCCTTCCGCAACCGCCTCGCTCATCCCGCTCCCCTTTGCGGAAAGACTAGGGCGCGGCGGCGCGAGCGGCAAGCGGCCTAGAGGTCGAGATGGTCGAGCACGCGTGGCAGCATCGTCTCGGCGGCGCGTTCGGCCGCGCCCGGCTCCCCGCCGAATGCGCCTTCCAAGGCAAGCCGGGCGAAGCCGTGGACAAGCGACCAGGCCGCGATCGAGGGCGCGCGCTGGACATCATCGGAGCCGTGCATGGCTTCCCCGGCCCCGCGTGCGGCCCGGTCGAGGATCAGAAAGGCGCGGTCCGCCGCGACCTTGAGATCGGGAACGCCCCCGTCGATCAGGCCGCGCCGCCACATCAGGTCGAAGCGAGCCGGATTCGCCAGCGCGAAGCGGACATAGGCCATGCCCTGGGCGCGGATTCGGGCCGTCCGGCTGCTCGCGCTGTCGTCGGCCGCCGCCAGCGCATCGCCGAAATCGCGATACGCACCGGCTGCCACCGCCGTCAGGAGCCCGCGCGCGCCATCGAAATGATGCGCGGGGGCGGCGGGCGAGACGCCTGCCCGCCGTGCCGTCTCCCGCAAACTGAACGCGTCGACGCCACGCTCGGCGATCAAATCCTCGGCGGCGGCGATGAGCGCCTCGCGCAGGGCCCCATGATGATAGCTCCGCGCGCCGCCGGATTCCATGTTGACACTGTTCAGATCATCGGGCATGTCCGATCTGTACGCCGTTAAGATGGGAGTCGCAACATGCTCGATCCGGCCACCGCCTTTTCGCTCGCGGGCCTTCTCGCCATCGCCGGCTGGCTCGCCCTCATCCTGTCGCTGTTCGTCATGTCGTCCCGGCCGATCGCCTGGGCGGCGGCGCGCTTCCTCGTGCCGGCGATCCTCGCCATCGCCTATATCCTGCTGATCTGGACCGGTATGAGCGAGGCGCGAGGCGGCGGCTTCGGCTCGATCGCAGAGGTCCGCGCCTTGTTCGCCAACGACAGCGCGCTTGCGGCCGGCTGGCTTCACTATCTCGCCTTCGATCTGTTCGTCGGCTGCTGGATCGCCGAGGACGGCGTCGCGCGCGGCGTCGCGCGCGTGCTGTTGATCCCTTGCTTCGTGCTGACCTTCCTGTTCGGGCCGGCGGGGCTGCTCCTCTATCTCCTGCTGCGGCTGGCCCTGGGCCGCCGCGCGACCGCGGAGGCGGCGTGATGGCCACCATGGCACGAACGCCCGTCGAGCGGACCATGCTCGCCGAATTGCTCGAGCGGCAGCGGACGCTGGCGATCTACGGCCTGACGCTGCTCGGGCTCGCCGCCGGCACGCTCGTCCTGCAGGCCATCGATCCGCGCCTGCTCGACAGCGGTGTGAACGTCTGGGTGAAGCCGACCAAGTTCTTGGTTTCTATCGGCATCTTCGCGCTGACCGCCGCCTGGTTCTTCGGCTATGCCCGGCCCGAGCGACGGCGCTCGCTGCCGATGCGCACGACCACGCTGCTCATCCTTGTCGGCGGCAGCTTCGAGCTTCTCTATATCCTCTGGCAAGCCAGCCAAGGTCTCGAATCCCATTTCAACACCGGCTCGCTCTTCCACACCATCATGTATGCGCTGATGGGCCTGTTCGCCGTGCTGCTCGTCGGCTCCACCTTGCCGCTGGCTTGGGAGATCGGCCGACGCCCGGCAACCAGGCTGCCACGCGACTATGTCGCAGCAGTGGTGATCGGCCTGCTCCTCACCTTCCTGCTCGGCGGGATGCTCGGCGGCTATATGAGCAGCCAGACCGGCCATGCGGTCGGCGCCCAAGGCGGGCATGTGCCTTTGTTCGGCTGGAATCGCAGCGGCGGCGACCTCCGGGTCGCCCACTTCCTCGGCATTCATGCCGAACAGGCCCTGCCGATCCTCGCCGCGCTCGTCGGCGGCCTTTCCGCCCGGCTGCGCTGGGCGGCGATCGTCGGCGGGGCATCGGCTTATGCGGCGGTGACGCTGGCGGTCTTCGCCCAAGCGATCGCGGGCCGGCCGCTGCTTCCGCTCTAGAGCTTCGCCGCCGCATGCTCCCAGTTCCGCCCGTCGAATGCCCGCGCCGTGATCGCGAGCGCGCCCGGATCATCAAGAGCGTTCAGGTTCACGCTCCATGCCTCGCGGTGAGAACGCGGCTGGTAGAAGCTCTTCACGCCGCAATGCCGGCAGAACAGATGCTCGGCCGCATCGGTGCCGAAGCGGTACGAGGTCAGGTCGCCCGCGCCGCTCAGCAGGGTGAAGTCCTCATGCGGCACGATCAGGTGGCGAAAGCCGGTCATCGCGCACATGGAGCAATTGCAATCGAGCACCTCGACCGCTTCGGCGACATCCACGGCGAAGCGCACCCGCTTGCAATGGCAGCCGCCTTCGATCTTCATGGGCGTCCCATGCACCGCTGCTTCCCGCCCGTCATCCGCCAAGACACCCGCCTGCTGGTCCTCGGCAGCCTGCCGGGCCGGGCGTCGCTGGCGGCCGGCCGCTATTACGCCCATCCACGGAACCTGTTCTGGCGGCTGATCGGCGCGGCGACCGGGCGGGAGCTGGAATCGCTCGCCTATGAGGCGCGGCTGGCGGCGTTGCTCGATGCCGGGGTCGGCCTCTGGGACACGGTCGCGGCGGCGGAGCGGCCCGGCAGTCTCGACGCGGACATCCGCCTCCATCAGCCAAGCGACCTCGCCGCGCTCGTGGCCACCTTGCCGAAGTTGCGCGTCATCGCCTTCAACGGCGACACCGCGGCGCGGATCGGGCGCAGGGAACTGAGCGAGGTACCCGGCCTGGCCTTGATCGATCTGCCATCGAGCAGCCCCGCTTATGCCAGCCTGCCCTACGAAAAGAAGCTGGAAGCCTGGCGTGCCCTCAGCGCCTACCTGTGACGAAGGTGATCGCGCGCGCGGCGAGGTCGGGGCGCCCGATCAGCAGGTCGGGGACGTTGGTGTCCGGCCCATTATAGACCAGCGGCGCCCCATCGATCCGGCTGGCATGGAGACCGAGCCCCAGCGCCACCGCGGCGGGCGCGCAATTGTCCCACTGATGCTGGCCGCCGGCATGGACATAGAGATCCGCCTCGCCGCCGACCACCGCCATCGCCTTCGCCCCGGCCGAGCCCATCTCCTTGAGCTCGGCGTCGAGCCCCGCCGCGAGCGCCAGTGCGATCTCGGGCGGGCGCGTGCGGCTGACCGCGATCACCGGTCGCTCGCGGTCCGGCGCCGTGGCCGGCGGCCCGTCCGAGCGGTACAGCCGTCCCAAAGCCGGCAGCGCCACAGCGCCGACCGCGGGACGGCCGTCCACCGAAAGCGCGATATGCACCGCCCAGTCGTTCCGCCCCTCGCCATATTCGCGGGTCCCGTCGAGCGGATCGATGATCCAGCAACGCGAACAGGCGGTGCGGGCCGGATCGTCCGGACATTCCTCCGACAGCACCGCATCGCCCGGCCGCCACTCGGCCAGCGCGGTCAGGATGAAGCTGTTGGCGGCTTTGTCGGCGATCAGGCCAAGCCCGGCATCGGTCGCGAGCGGACCTTCGCGCAGGCCCATCAGCAGCCTGCCCGCGCCATCGGCCAAATGCGCCGCCAGATCCTCGTCGGTCACTTGCTTCCTCTCCGCCGCCGCGCCGCGAAAGGCAAACGCAGTTAACGGCCTCTTTACCATTTTCCCGTTAACACCCGTCCCTGACGGAGCAATCCTGTCGAAAGGGCACGAACATGGTCATCATTCTCGCCGCGTTCCTGGGGGGCCAGGTGGTCCTGACCGAGATCGATCGCCGCGCGCTCGACACGCAGGCGCGGGCCGAAGCGCGTCAGCCGCGTCGCGCCGCCACCGCGCCGGTCGTCCGGGCGCCGGTCCGCCAGCCGGTCGCGCGCCGCACCAGCACCAGCGGGCTCGATTTCGCGCAGACCACGACGATCTGCCGCGCGTCCGGCAATCAGACGAACCCGGCGCTGTTCCTGTCGCGGATCAGCACCGCTTATTCGCTCTCGCCGGGCGAGGCGACCGCGCTGCGCTCCAGCTGCGCCGCCTATATCGCCGGCCGCAACGACGCGCGCCGCAACGGCAACAACTGACGATCGAAGATCGGCACCCCGGCGCAAGCCGGGGTCCAGTAGACGAGAGCTTCGCCGGGGCGTGACCCGGCGCGCCTGATCGGCTAGCCCGCGCGCCGTGGAGCGCGCGGATTTTCTCATCATCGGCGGCGGCGTCGCCGGCCTGTCGGTCGGCGCTGCCTTAGCGCCCCACGGCAAGGTGGCGGTATTGGAGGCCGAGGACGCGATCGGCCATCACAGCTCCGGCCGCAGCGCCACCTTCTCCCATTATGGCATCGGCAACGCGGTGGTGCGCGGGCTCACCATGCATAGCCGCGCTTGGCTCCTCGAAGCGGATGGCGGCGCGCTCGCCCGCCGACACCCGGCCTTGTTCGTCGCCAACGAGGAGATGCGTCCCGCACTCACCGCGCTCGCCGAGGATATGGCCTGCCACACCGGCTCGCTGGAGGAAGCGGACGAGCCGCGGATGCGCGCGCTCTTCCCCCCTTTGCGCTTCGGCAGCGAGGCGATCGTCGCCGGCATCGCCGATCCGGACGGCCTGAGGCTCGATTCCGACGCGATGCTCCAGCATTATGCCCGCGCGATCCGCGCCGGCGGCGGACGGGTGTTGAACGGCCGGCGGGCAGCGACGATCCGGCCGCAATGGACGGTCGAGGCGGAAGCCGGCGAAAGCTTCTCCGCGCCGATCCTGATCAATGCCGCAGGCGCCTGGGCGGATCAGGTCGCGGCGCTCGCCGGGGTCGCGCCGATTGGACTCAAGCCGCTGCGCCGCACGATCATCATCGTCGATCCGCCCCAAGGCGCGGACGCGCGCGGCTGGGCTTTCGTGAAGACGGCGGTGGACGATTTCTACATTCTCCCCGAAGGCGCGCGGCTCGCCGCCTCTCCCGTCGACGAGATCGAGGACGATCCGCGCGACGCGCAGCCGGAGGATTACGACATCGCGCTCGCCGCCTGGAAGGTCGAGCAATACACGACCCTGTCCGTCGTGCGGATCAGCCATCGCTGGGCCGGCCTCCGCACCTTCGCGGCGGATCGCACACCCGTCGCAGGCTTCGACGCGTCGGCCCCCGGTTTCTTCTGGCTCGCCGGCCAGGGCGGCTTCGGCCTGCAGACCGCGCCGGCGATGGCCGAAGCTGCCGCCGCGCTCGTCACCGGGGCGGCCTGGCCGAAAGCGCTTGCCGAAAGCGGCGTCGCGGTGGATCATCTCGATCCGGCGCGGCTGCGCTGAACGGACTCGATGCTCAACGCCCCACCCCCCGATTCCGGCATTTCGAGCGAGATCTGGGACGGGCTCGCCGACCCTGACCGCACCCGCATCGCCGAGACAATGCGCGAGCAGGCGGCGGTCGAGGCCAAGGCGTCCGAATTATACTATGCCGAAATGGACGCCTCCGGGGCCGGCTGCCCGCCCTGGCGGACCGCTCCGGAGCATCTCCGGGAGCATTATCTCAAGAACGCCCTGTTCGAGCTGAAGCCCCGTTATGTCGGCCTCGCCGATTTCGGCGGCGGCCCGCCCCGGATCGTCGTCGCGACGATCGAGGGCCACCGGCGGCGCGGCGGCGCGGTCGTCGCGCGCATTCGCAAGATCACCAAATATACCGCTTATTCGCTGTTCAGTCTGCTCGCGATCCTGGTCCTCTGGCTCGCCGTCACCGCGCCGCTCAACCAGTCGCTGCAGCCGATCGCCGCGCCCTCCTATCGCGTCGTCGCCGCCGACGGCCAGACGATCGCGCGGCGCGGCGCGATCCGGACCGAGCCGGTCGATGTCACCCGGCTGCCGCCTTATGTCGGCCAGGCGTTCATTGCGATCGAGGACCGGCGCTTCTTCCGCCATCTCGGCGTCGATCCCTGGGGCATGGGACGCGCGGTCTGGCGCAATTTCTGGGCGGGCCGAGTCACGGAGGGCGGCTCGACGATCAGCCAGCAGCTCGCCAAGACCAGCTTCACCGGCGGCGAGCGGACGATGGCGCGCAAGGCGCAGGAGGCGCTGATCACGATCTGGCTGGAGGCCTGGCTGAGCAAGGAGGAGATCCTCAGCCGCTATCTCTCCAACGTCTATTTCGGCAACAATGTCTATGGCTTGCGCGCCGCCGCCCGCTATTATTTCAGCGTCGAGCCGGAGCGGCTGACGCTCTCCCAGGCGACCATGCTCGCCGGACTCGTCAACGCCCCCAACCGGCTCGCGCCCGATCGCAATCTCGCCGGCGCTCAGGCGCGAGCGGCGCTCGTCCTGCGCGCGATGACCGATGTCGGCTTCGTCACCGAGGCCGAAGCGCGCCGTGCAACCCCGGCGCGGCTGCGCCTCGCGCCGCGCGACTCGACGCCGACCGGCACCTATTTCGCCGATTGGGTGCTGACCCAGCTCGATGAGAGCGACCGGGAAGAATATGGCGACCGGCGGGTCGACACGACCCTGGAGCGCGACCTCCAGCGCTCGGCGATCGCCGCGATGCGCGATGTCGATGTCGGCTCCCATCAGGCCGCTCTGGTCGCGATGCGCCTGGACGGCCGGGTCGTCGCGATGCTCGGCGGCCGGGATTACGGCCGCTCGACCTTCAACCGCGCCACCCAGGCGCGGCGCCAGCCGGGCTCGACCTTCAAGCTCTTCGTCTATCTCGCCGCCCTGCGCGCCGGCCTCTCGCCGCAGGACATGATCGAGGACGAACCGATCACCAGCGGCGAGTATCGCCCGCGCAACTACGGCAACACCTATCGCGGCGAGATCACTTTGGCCGAGGCGTTCGCGACCTCCAGCAACGTCGCCGCGGTGCGGCTGGCGCGCCGGGTCGGGATCGGCAACGTCATCCGCGCCGCGCGCGACCTCGGCATCACCGCGCCGATGCGCGAGGACGACCCTTCGATCGCGCTCGGCACCGCCAATGTCAGCCTGCTGGAGATGACCGCCGCTTATGCCGCGGTCGCCGCCGGCTCCTATCCGGTGACGCCGCAGGGGATCATCACCCGACCCGAGGATATGGGCATATTGGAGCGGCTGTTCCGGCCGCTGGTCGGCTCGGGCCGATCCGGCAGCGGCGATTCGGCCTTCGATCCGCTGCGCGGGATGCTGCTGGAGGCGGTTCGGGGAGGCACCGGGCGGGCGGCGCAGCTCCCGGTCGAGACGTTCGGCAAGACCGGCACCACCCAGGATTCGCGCGACGCTTTGTTCATCGGCTTTGCCGGCGATCTCGTCGTCGGTGTCTGGGTCGGCGACGACAACAACCAGCCGATGCAGAATGTCACCGGCGGCGGCCTCCCGGCGCGACTGTGGCGCGCCTTCATGCTACGCGCGATGCGCCTGAATGCGCTGGAGCGGGAGGCGGAGGAATGACGGACATTGCCGCTCCCGCCCCGCCAGCCGAGCCGCCGCTCCCGCAGCCCCCGGCCTGGCGCGAGCGGGTGGTCAAACGCGTCCTCAAGGTTGGGCTCGCGGCATTCGCTTTGGTGGTCGTCTGGCTGATCGTCACCGCGCCTTTGTCCAGTTCGCTTCAGCCGGCCGGCGCCCCGGGCCTCACCGTGCTCTCGGCCGAGGGCGAGCCGATCGCCCGGCGCGGCGCGATCATGGCCGAGCCGGTCGATGTCACCCGGCTCCCCCCCTATGTCGGCCAGGCCTTCGTCGCGATGGAGGACCGGCGCTTCTTCCGCCATGTCGGCATCGATCCTTGGGGGATCGCCCGGGCGATGGTGCGAAACCTGCGCGCCGGCCGCGTGCGCGAGGGCGGCAGCACGATCAGCCAACAGCTCGCCAAGACCAGCTTCCTGACGCCCGACCGGACATGGGGTCGCAAGGCGCAGGAGGCGGTGATCACGCTCTGGCTGGAGGCGCGGCTCAGCAAGGAGGAGATCCTCAGCCGCTACCTCTCGAACGTCTATTTCGGCGACAATGTGTACGGCCTGCGCGCCGCCGCCCGCCATTATTTCAACACCACGCCGGAGGAGTTGACGCTGTCGCAGGCGGCGATGCTGGCCGGCGTCGTCAACGCTCCCTCGCGGCTGGCGCCGACGGTCAATCTCGAAGCGGCGCGGGCGCGGGCGCGGCTCGTCCTCGCCGCGATGCAGGAGGCGGGTTATATCAGCGAGGCGCAGCGGCGCGCGGCGGCGCCCGCGCGCCTGCGCCGCGGCCGCGAGGACAATGTTCCCACCGGCACCTATTTCGCCGACTGGATCGTGCCGCAGGCGAGCGAGCTGGCCGAGGGCTCCTACGGTGAACGCCAGGTCGTCACGACGCTCGACGGCGACCTCCAGCGCCTCGCCGCCCGCATCGTCCGCCGTGCCGGCCTCGGTCGCGCGCAAGCGGCGCTGGTCGCGATGCGTCTGGACGGCCGGGTCGTCGCGATGGTCGGCGGCCGCGACTATGCCGCGAGCCCGTTCAACCGCGCGACGCAGGCCCGCCGCCAGCCCGGCTCCGCCTTCAAGCTCTTCGTCTATCTCGCTGCTCTGCGCGCCGGCTACCGGCCGGACACGATCGTCAACGACACGCCGATCGACCTCAACGGCTGGCGGCCGCGCAACTATGACGGCCAGTATCGCGGGCCGATCACCCTTCGCGACGCCTTCGCCATGTCGAGCAATTCGGTCGCGGTGCAATTGCAGGAGCGGGTCGGCCGCGACGCGGTGATCCGCGCCGCCCGCGATCTCGGCGTCACGACCGACCTGAGGCCCGATCCGACGCTGGCGCTCGGCTCGAACGGCGTCAGCCTGCTCGAGCTGACCGCGGCTTATGCCGCGGTGGCGGCCGGGCGCTACCCGATCCGGCCGCGCGGCATTCCCGGCGAGCCGCCCGGCTGGCTGGATTGGTCGCGGCCCGACGATCAGCTGCAGCGCGACCCGGCCTTCCGAATGCTGCGCGAGCTGCTTTACGGCGTCGTCGCGCGGGGCACCGGCCGCGCCGCGGCCTTGTCCATCCCAACCTTCGGCAAGACCGGCACGACCTCCGACTATCGCGACGCCTTGTTCGTCGGCTTCGCGGGCGATCTCGTCGTTGGCGTCTGGATCGGCAATGACGACAACAGCCCGCTGCCCGGCACGTCAGGCGGCGGCGCTCCGGCCCGGATCTGGCGCACCTTCATGACCGATGCGCTCGGCCTGCGCGCGGCGCGCGCTCCGGCCAGACGAGTCCCGCTATCCCAGGCAGATCGCGGCGCGCCCGAAACCAACGCCGTGGAAACACAGGAGACTCCGGCGCCCCAGCCCGTGCCGCCGCCGCAGCCGACCGCGCCCGAGCTGGTCGCGCCGCCACCCGCGCCAAGGCAGGACGAGCAGCCGCCACGTCTCTAATATGCCCGACATAAGGGGCTTGAATGTCATAACCGGAACGTGAACGAAGCGGCGGGCGGCCGACGTGGCCGGGGAAAGGGCATATATGGCAAGAGACGGCTTGGGCGCGCGGCTGCGCTATGCATTCGACAAGAGCATGGCGGCGGGAACGATCGCCCTGATCGGCTGGCTGGCCCTGGTCAGCCTCGCCTTGATCCTCGTCGCCGCTTCGATCGTCGCCTTGCTCAGCATCGCCCCGGCCGGTGACGATTCGATGAGCTTCCTGGAGGCCTTTTGGGCCTCGTTGATGCGCACGCTCGATCCGGGCACGATGGGCGGCGACGACGGCTGGCCGTTCCGGCTGATGATGCTCGCCGTGACCCTGGGCGGCATCTTTGTCGTCTCGGCGCTGATCGGCGTCTTGAGCTCCGGCCTCGAGGGCAAGCTCGACGAGCTGAGCAAAGGCCGCAGCCTCGTGCTGGAGCGCGACCATACGATCATCTTCAACTGGTCGGCCTCGATCTTCGACATCATCTCGGAGCTGGTCATCGCCAATGAAAGCCGCACCCGGCCGCGGATCGTGATCATGGCCGACAGGGACAAGGTGGAGATGGAGGACGAGATCGCGGCCAAGGTCGGCGATCTCAAGAACACCCGCATCATCTGCCGGCGCGGCGACCCGACCGATCTCTACGATATCGGCATCGCCAACCCGCAGACCTGCCGCTCCGCCATCGTCCTGTCGCCCGAAGGCGACGATCCGGACCCCTGCGTGATCAAGACCATCCTCGCTTTGGTCAACGATCCGGACCGGCGCGCCGAGCCTTATGTGATTGCCGCCGAGATCCGCGACGACGACAATGCCGACATCGCGCGCGTCGTCGGCGGCAGCGAGGTGCAATTGGTCCGCGCCGACGATCTGATCGCCCGGATCATGGTCCAGTCGACCCGCCAGCCGGGCCTTAGCGCCGTGTTCACCGAATTGCTCGATTTCGACGGCTGCGAAATCTACGCGGTCGAGCAGCCCGCTTTGGCCGGCAAGACGTTCGGCGAGGCGGTCATGGCCTATGAAAGCTGCAGCCTGATCGGCATCTGCCGCGCGGACGGGTCGGTGGCGCTCAACCCGCCGATGGACCTCGCTTTGGCCGATGGGATGAAGGCGATTCTGATCGCCGAGGATGACGACCAGATCGAGACCGCACCGCCGCCCGCTTCGGTCGGCACGACCAGTCCCGCCCCGGCGCGCGCCGCGACGCCGCCGCCCGAGCGGACGCTGCTGATCGGCTGGAACCGGCGCGCGCCGATGGTGGCGCTGGAGCTGTCGCGCTATGTCGGACCGGGCTCACTGCTGACCATCGCCGCCGACACGCCTCAGATCGAGACCGAGGTGGCGGCGCTGGAGCTGGCGAGCGCCAATCTTCGCGTCGAGCTGAAGCGAATCGACACCGGCCGCGCCGACGATGTCGATGGCCTCGATCCGCTCTCCTACGATCATGTCATGGTGCTCGGCTATTCCGACCATATGGAGGCGCAGCCGGCCGACACGCGCACGCTCGTCACCCTGCTCCACCTGCGCCGCATCGCCGAGGCGGCGGCCCGGCCGGTCAGCGTCGTCAGCGAGATGATCGACGTCCGCAACCGGGCCCTCGCCGAGGTCACCCGAGTCGACGACTTCGTGGTCAGCAACAAGCTGGTCAGCCTGATGCTCGCCCAGGCGTCGGAGAACGAATATCTGGAGGCGATCTTCCAGGACCTGCTCGACGAGGAAGGATCGGAAATCTGCCTCAAGCCGGCTTCGGACTATGTGCCCGTCGGCGAGCCAAGCAGTTTCTACGCCGTCGCCGCCGCGGCGAGCGCGCGCGGCGAGGTGGCGATCGGCCATCACCGCGCCGCCGGTTCGGACGAGAGCGGCCGGGGCCTGGGCGGCATCATCGTCAACCCGACCAAGTCGGAGGCGATCACCTATTCGGCCGAGGACCGGATCATCGTCATCGCCAAGGATTGAGGGACGGAAGGAGGCGCGGGCGCGGGGAAGCGAGTGCCTATGCGCCGCGCCCGGCGTTGATCCAGGCGTGTAAGGCTTTCAGGAGACAGTCCATGACCCGCCTGATCCGTTTCGCCGCCTTTAGCGGCTTCCTGCTGGCAGCCGCCGGCGTCGGCCCCGCGCAGGAGACGCCTGCGGACCAGGCGGCAGCCGCCGCGGTCGGTGCCGAACTTGGCGGCCAGACGCTTCGCGTCCGTGCCATTGGCGGCATGGTCGTCAATACGCTCTATCTTGATGCCGACGGCACCTTGCGGCTTGAGGAAGAGCCGGATGGCGCCTCGCGCACCGGCCGCTGGTTCGTCCGCGATCAGCGGCTCTGCATGGAATGGCGTCCCCGCGGTCGCGAGTGCTGGCCCTATCAGACCGCCCTCGTGCGCGGACAGCCCGTCGAGCTGACCAGCGACCGCGGGATGAGGGTCACGGTGACCTTGATCTAGTAGGCGCCACCGCCGCGCCCCCGCCGCAGCCCGTCGACGCTCCACGCGCCGGGCCCGGCGGCGGCGATGAACAGGAAGATGAAGCAATAGAGGATCGCCCCGTCGCCATTGTTCGCGACGGGGTAGAGACCTTGCGGCGCGTGGAACATCCAGTAGGCGACCGCCATCTCGCCCGAGGCGATGAAGGCGGCGGTGCGGCTGAACAGGCCAAACATGATCAACGCGCCGCAGACCAGCTCGATCGCCCCGGCCGCGCCCATCAGGCTCATCGGCGGCACCTGCCCCGGCTGCGCGCCGGGCGGAAAGCCGAAAATCTTCACCAGGCCGTGGAACAGGAACAGCAGTCCGGAGACGATCCGGAGCAGGCCATGGGCATAAGCGGAATAGCGGGTGAGGTTCATTTCCGTCCCTCCAACTCAGTGTGATGAAAGCAATTTCAGCGGGTTTTCGATCAGCGTCTTCAAATCCTGTATGAACAAGGCCGCGTCCCAGCCATCGACGACGCGATGGTCGCAGGAGAGCGACAGGTTCATCAGCTTGCGGATCTCCAGATCGCCGTCGATTACGACCGGCATCTCGCGCACTTTGTTGACCGCGACGATCGCGACCTCCGGCCGGTTGATCACCGGCGTCGAGGCGATGCCGCCCATCGGGCCGAGGCTGGAGATGGTGAAGGTCGAGCCGCTCAATTCCTCCCTGCTCGCCTTGCCGGTGCGCGCGGCATCGGCGAGGCGGGCAATCTCGGCGGCGAGGTTCCAAAGGCTCCGGTTCTGCGCATCGCGGATCACCGCGACCATCAGCCCGTTCGGGGTCTGTGTCGCCATGCCCATATGGACGGCGCCATGGCGGGTGACAACTTGCCCATCATCATCATAGGTGGCGTTGATCTGCGGATAATCGGCGAGCGTCCGCGACAAGGCCGTGATCAGGAACGGCAGCATGGTCAGCTTCGGATTGTCGCCCCTATCCGCGTTCATCATCTGCCGCGTCTGTTCGAGCGCGGTGACGTCATATTCCTCGACCAGGGTGAAATGCGGGATGCGGCGCTTGGCCTCCTGCATGTTCTCGCTGATCTTGCGGCGCAGGCCGACGACCTTGACCTGCTCGTCGGCCCGCCTGGGCCGCGGCCCGCCCGAAACGTCGCCGCCATTGTAGAGCAGCCAGGCGTCGAGATCGGCGTGGCGGATGCGGTCGCCGGCATATTTCACGCTTGAAAGATCGATACCCAGATCGCGGGCGCGGGCGCGCACGGCGGGCGACGCCTGGACGGCGCCTCCCCTCCCGCTCGCGGGAGGGGTCGGGGGAAGGGGTGTCTCTGCCGCAACAGGCCCGCCCCTGTCGCCGCTGCGCGGCTCATCCCCTCCCGCTTGCGGGAGGGGAGATTCGGTGACCGGCATCACCTCTTCCAGCGCCTCAGGCACGTCCGCCATGCCATCGGCGATCGGCTCCTCCGGCTCGGCCGCGGGCGCCTCTTCCTGGGCGACCTCGCCTTCGGTCTCGATCACAACCAGCACCGATCCGATCGCGATCATGTCGCCGACCTCGCCGGCCACTTCCAGCACCTTGCCGGCGACCGGGCTTTCCATCTCGACCGTCGCCTTGTCGGTCATCATATCGGCGAGCTGCTGGTCCTCGCCGACCGTGTCGCCGACCTTGACGTGCCAGGCGACGATCTCCGCTTCCGCGATGCCTTCGCCGATGTCGGGCAGCTTGAATTCGTAGCGGGCCATGTCGGATCAGTCCTCCAGGACGGCCTTGAGGGCCGGACCCAAGCGGGCCGGGCCGGGGAAATAGGTCCATTCCATCGAATGGGGATAAGGCGTGTCGTAGCCGGTGACGCGGACGACCGGCGCTTCGAGGTGATAGAAGCAGCGCTCCTGCACGAGGCTGGCGAGCTCGGCGCCGAAGCCGGACGTTCGGGTCGCCTCGTGGATGATGACGCAGCGGCCGGTCTTGCGGACCGAGGCCTCGATGGTCTCGATATCCACCGGCACGATGGTCCTGAGGTCGATCACCTCGGCGTCGATGCCGTTGTCCTCGGCGGTCGCCAACGCGACATGGACCATCGTGCCGTAGGCGAGCACTGTCATCGCCTCGCCCTCGCGTGCCACCGCCGCCTTGCCGATCGGGACTGTATAGTGGCCCTCCGGCACCTCGGCGCGCGGATCCTTGGCCCAGGGCGTCACGGGCCGGTCGTGATGCCCGTCGAACGGGCCGTTATAGATGCGCTTGGGCTCGAAGATGACGACCGGGTCTGGATCCTCGATCGCCGCGATCAGCAGCCCCTTCGCGTCATGGGGATTGGACGGGATCACCGTCTTGATGCCCGGCATGTGCGCGAAGAAGGCCTCGGGGCTCTGACTGTGGGTCTGGCCGCCGAAGATGCCGCCGCCATAAGGCGTGCGGATCACCATCGGCACCGACCATTCGCCGGCGGTGCGGTAGCGGATGCGGCCGGCCTCCGAGAAAATCTGGTCGAAGCCGGGGAAGATGTAATCGGCGAACTGGATCTCGCAGACCGGCTTCAGCCCATAGAGCGCCATGCCGATCCCGGCCGCGACGATGCCGCCCTCGGCGATCGGCGCGTCGAACACGCGGGTCTTGCCATATTTCTTCTGGAGGCCCGCGGTGACGCGGAAGACGCCGCCAAAATAGCCGATATCCTCGCCGAAGACGACGATGTCCGGATCGCGCGCCATCATCACGTCATGGGCGTCGTTCAGCGCCTCGATCATGTTCATCGCCGGCATCAGCGCTGCCTTTCCGCCTTGGCGGCGTCGCGCTGCTCGACGAGGTGCCAGGGCAGGTCCGCGAAGACGTCGGCGAACATCGAATCGACATCGTCGAAATGCCCATTCCCAAGCGTGCCCTGCTTCTCCGATTCCTTCTGCGCGGCGCGAACCTCCTCGCCGAGCTGGGTCTCCAGCGCCGCGTGGCGCTCCTCGTCCCATTCGCCGAGGCCGATCAGATGCCGCTTCAGCCGCGCGATCGGATCGCCGAGCGGCCAGCCAGCGAAGGCGTCCTTCGGGCGATAGGCGGTCGGATCGTCCGAGGTCGAATGGCCCTCGGCGCGATAGGTGAACAGCTCGATCAGGGTCGGGCCGAGATTGGCGCGCGCGCGATCGGCGGCCCAGCGGGTCGCGGCATAGACGGCCAGCGCGTCATTGCCGTCCACCCTGAGGCCGGCAATGCCATAGCCCACCGCCCGCGCCGCAAAGGTGGTGAGATCGCCGCCGGCGATGCCGCAGAAGCTCGAAATCGCCCACTGGTTGTTGACCACATTGAGGATCACCGGCGCGCGATAGACGCCGGCGAATGTGACGGCGCTGTGGAAATCGCCCTCTGCCGTCGCGCCGTCGCCGATCCAGCCGGCGGCGATGCGGCTGTCGCCCTTGATCGCGCTCGCCATCGCCCAACCCACCGCCTGTGGATATTGGGTGCCGAGATTGCCGGAGATCGAGAAGAAGCCCTTCTCCCGGTCCGAATACATGATCGGGAGTTGGCGCCCTTTGAGCTTGTCGCCCTTGTTCGAGTAGATCTGGTTCATCATCTCGACGAGCGGATAATCGCGGGCGATCAGCAGGCCTTGCTGGCGATAGGTGGGAAAGCACATATCCTCCGCATCCATCGCGTGCGCGGCGGCGACCGCCACTGCCTCCTCGCCGAGCGATTTCATGTAGAAGCTGGTCTTGCCCTGCCGTTGGGCGCGGAACATCCGCTCGTCGAACACGCGGACCATCAGCATGTCGCGCAGCATCCGGCGGAGCTTCTGGGCGCCCAGCTTCGGGTCCCATGGCCCGACCGCCTTGCCCTCATCGTCGAGGACGCGAACCAGGGTGTAGCAGAGCGGGTGTGTCTCGGCGGCGGCAACGTTCGTGTCCGGGCGCGGCGCGGCGCCGGCCGCGGGCACGGCGATTGCGCCGAAATCGACCGCGTCGCCCGGCCGTGCCTCGGGCTCCGGAACGTGCAGAGAGAGTGCCGGGCGGTTAGCCCGCTCCTGTCTCTTGGCCATCCTCTCCTCGATTCCCTTCTGGCCGGCCGGAACCGGCGCGCGACTCCTTGGAAGCAAGCTGCGCCCTAGTCAATTTCTGCCATTTGCCGCGCGGAACGTTACGCTTGCCAAACAACATTACGAGTCCGATCATGCCGGCCATCGAGGGAGGGGCTACCATGAAATACGCGGTGCTTTCGATTCCGATGATCGCCTTGCTGGCCAGCGCGTGCACGCCGCCCGCCAGCACCAGCAATCAGGCTGCCGGCAACGCCGCTGCGCCCTCCAACGCCACCGCGCCGAGCAATATGCCCGCCGGCAACGGCTCGGCCGCCGCGACCGGCCCGCTCTCCGCTTATGTCGGCCGCCTGCCGTCCGACGCGGTCAATGGCGTCACCTTCCTCGCCAATCCGCAGGTTCGCGCCGCGGTCGAGGCGGCGGTGACCGAGGCCGAGGTGCGCCGCTGGGTGCTGCGCGAGGACGTGACCAGCAACCCGATCGGCTCGCGTGACGGGCGGATCATCGCCACCGGCTGCGAATCGCACAATTGCGGGCCGCATCACTGGAGCATCGTGATCGATCCGGCGGGGACCAGCGCCGAGGTCTGCTACGCCCGGAATTCGACCCTCGAACGGTCCACCTGGTACGTCGCGGGGCGGCCGGCGGAGGAGCGGCCGGGGGATTGCCCGGCCAGCGGCGGCTAGCGCCGGCGCACCATTCCGATCATGATCCCGGCGGCGGCGCGCAGCGCGCTTCGCCGCGGGAGGAAGAATGATGCGATTCGTGGCGATCATGACCATGCTGATGGCCGCGACGCTCGCGGCCTGCGCCACCACGCCGCCGTCGCCCGCGCCGGCCTTCTACGTCATGCGCCATCTCAATACGCCCGCCGGAGAGCGCGATCCCGATTTGCTGCCGGAGGGACAGAGACTGGCCGCCCTGCTGCCGGCGCGGCTGGCGGCGCATCCGCCGCGGACGATCCTGGTCAGCGATTTCCGCCGCACCCGGCAGACCGCCGCCGCAGTGGCGGCGCGCTGGGGCCTGACGCCGGTGACCTACAATCCGGCCGACACGCCGGCGCTGGTTTCACAGGTGCGGGCGGCGCCGGGGCCGGTGCTGATCGTCGGCCATTCCAACACGGTTCCGGACATCGTCGAGCAGCTCGGCGGGCCGCGCCCGGCGGTGCTCACCCATCCCGATTTCGGCGATTTGTGGATCGTCGCGCCCGGTGGCGCGACGCAACGGGTGCGGGTGGCGGAGTAGTTAGAGACGGAGTCATCCCGGCGAAGGCCAGGATCCATGAACACCGCTCAACTCGAATTCCAACCGTCGGCGTTCATGGGCCCCGGCTTTCGCCGGGGTGACTCATGAACCTAGAGGTCGATCACCGCGGCGATGCTCTCGAGCTTGCGGACGCGCTCGCGCAGGTCGGCCATCTCGATCAGATCGGCGGCCTCACCGCGCGGCTCGCGGCGGGTGCCGGCCAGCTCCAGCCGGCGGACCTCCAGCCAGCCCTGCCAGCCCTTGAGCATGGCGAGGGCGGCGACGGCGAGGCCGATCAGGCCGAAGCTCGCCAGGATGATCGTGGTTGCAGGTTCGCTCATCTCATCCTCCCTGTCCGCCGGCGTCCGGCGCGGTTCTTACCGAAGCTCTTCGATCTCGCGGGCGAGGCGGCTGTTCGCGCTCGTCGTGTAGGCCTCGACCGCCTGCATGCGGAGCTCGTGCGCGCGCATCCGCTCGCGCAGGTCGTCGCTGGCGGCGATCCGGGATTCCGTCCTGCGGGTGAGGCCGCCCTGCCGGCCCATCAGGGCCGCGGCGCCGTAGAGCGCGCAGATCCAGAAGACGCTGGTGACCAGAGCAAGGACGACGACGGCGATCCGGACGATCGTCGCGTCCACCCCGGTCGCGCGGGCGATGCCGGCGCAGACGCCGAGCAGCTTGCCGTTTTCGCGATCCACCTCGTATGTCCGGCCACGGAAATTCATTTCGTCCTCCCTAGTGCGCGGTCCTCGACCGCCTCAGAAACCTCATCCGCCGCGCGCGGCGCGATCCGCGCCGGCTGATCGTCATGCGTCACCAGGCGCTCCAGCGTCTCCAGCCGGCGCTCCATCCGGTCCATCGAAGCGAGCATCTCTTCCCGGTCGAGCGCGTCCGCTTCCGGCTGAACCGCGTCGCGCTTGTGGCGCGGCGGCCGGACCAGCAGGTAGATCACCCACGCGCCGATCACCAAGGCGACGATCGAGCCGACGATGGTGGCGATCTCGATCGCTTCCATCACCTCGTTGGCGCTCATCGAGATGGTCATGCCGCTTCCTTCCGTGCCGCCTTCATCGCCGCGAGCTCGGCCTCGACCCGCTCGGACACGCGCAGCTCGGCAATCTCTTCCTCAAGCGTCTTGGCCGGCGCGGCGAGCAGCAGCGCGTCGGCCTGGCCCTCGGCGAGATCGGCCTGACGCTCCAGCAAGGCGAAGTTGGAGAAGGCCTGCTCGGCCTTCGCGCCGGCATAGGCCTCGCGCATCCGCACCCGGTTCTCGGCCGTCTCAAGCCGGGTCTGGAGCGCGCTCTGGCGATTGCGCGCCTCGCGCAGTTTGGCCTGCAGCTTGGCGATGTCGGCCTCGGCCGCGCGCAACGCGGCCTGGATCTCGGCGACCTCGCCCTCGATCTCCTCGGTCAACTCGACCAGCTTCTCTTTTTCCATCAGCGCGCCGCGGGCGAGATCGTCGCGGCCCTTCTCCAGCGCCAGCGCGGCCCGATCGGTCCATTTGTCGCACAGCGCGGCGAGCTGGGCGATCTGGCGGCGCTTTTCCTTCTGGTCCGCGATGCTGCGCGCCGCGCTGGCGCGGACATCGACCAGGCATTCCTCCATTTCGAGGATCATGACGCGGATCATCTTCGCCGGATCGTCCGACCGCTCGACAAGGTCGATCACGTTGGCGGCGATGATATCGCGGGTGCGGGAGAAAATGCTCATCTGATACTCCGATGGCGGCGGCTTCAGGGGTTGGGGCCGGGGCGCGATTGGGGGGCGGACGCGCCCCGGCCGGCGGCTCAGGCGTGGGCCTGGGCCGAAGCGGGGGTCTGGACGGCGGCGACCTGAGCCGGCGCGCGCTCCTCGGCGGCGGCGGGACCGACCGCGGCGGCGACGCATGCGGTCGAGATCAGGATGGCGCCGATCGCGGCGGTGAAATTGTTGAACATCGTCTTGCTCCTCTTGAAACCTTCGTGGCGTGAACTGATGCCAACAAGGATTACAAGAGGCGTGCCAACGGGGTTTTTCGGCAGTTTTCCGCCGATTTCTGAGGAGTGCGGCGGTTTGGGCGGCTCCCGTGGCGAGCCGCTAGTTGGCGTTTTCCACCAACATTTGGGAAGGCGGGAAGTCCGTCTTGCGGCGGCGCTCGCCATTGTCCTTGCGGGTCAGCTCCATCAGCTTCGCGCCGGCGATGAACACCGTCCCGGTGCAGGCGAGGAAGAGCAGCCAGCCGCCCCAGCCGGGATAGAGCGCGACATAATGGAAGCCCCGATCGGTGGCGCCGAGCGCGAGGGCGTAAATGACCAGCAGCGCCTCCCAGCGCGTCTTGATCGTGAAGAGCCTTTTGACCACCCGCAACATGCCCCGCGAAGGAGCAAGAAGCGGGCCAGCGACGGAAATCCGCGGCTCGCGACGGTTAACCGCTAACCTTTTGTAAACCATGCCGACAGCAGCGGGCGCTCAACCGCGCGGGTGGAAATAATCGTAGAGGCCCTGCGCGGTGGTCGCGGAGATGCCGGGCACTTTCCGCAAATCCTCCAGCGCCGCCGCTTTGACCGCCCGGGCGGTACCGAAATGCATCAGCAGCGCCCGCTTGCGGCCGGGCCCGATGCCGGGGACGTCGTCGAGCGTCGAGGTCACCAGGCTCTTGGCCCGCTTCTGGCGATGCGCGCCGATCGCAAAGCGGTGTGCCTCATCGCGCAGCCGCTGAAGATAGAAGAGCACCGGCGAGTTGGGCGGCAACGTGACCTCGCGGCCGTTCGGGAAATGGAAGGTCTCGCGCCCGGCATGGCGGTCCGGCCCCTTCGAGACGCCGATCACCGGCACGTCATGGACGCCGGCATCCTCCAGCACCTCGCAGACCGACGAGACCTGCCCCTTGCCGCCGTCGATCAGCAGCAGATCCGGCCACTCGCCCTTCGAGCGGTCCGGGTCCTCTTCCTCCAACCGCGCGAAGCGGCGCGACAGCACCTCGCGCATCATCGCGAAATCGTCACCCGGCGCGGTCTCCGGCCGCCTGATGTTGAACTTGCGATAGGCGTTTTTGCGGAAGCCCTCCGGCCCGGCGACGATCATCGCGCCGACCGCGTTCGTCCCCATCACATGGCTGTTGTCATAGACCTCGATCCGCTCCGGCGGCTCGGGCAGCTCGAACAGGTCGGCCAGCTCGCGCAGGTTGCGGAGCGTGGTCGAGCTTTCGGCGAGGCGGCGGTCGAGCTCCTCCTCGGCGTTGCGCTTCGCCTGGCGGATCATCCGCGCCTGATCGCCGCGCTGCGGCGCCTTGAGCTGCACCTTGCGCCCCGCCCGCTCGGAGAAAGCCTCCTCCAGCAATTCGGCTTCCGGCAGCTCGCGGTCGGCGAGGATCAGCCGCACCGGCGGCACCTCCTCATAGAATTGCGCGAGGAAGCTGGAGAGCACCTCCCCCTCCGGCACATCGGCGGTGTGGGCGGGGAAGAAGCTCCGATGCCCCCAATTCTGGCCGCCGCGGATGAAGAAGGCCTGGATGCACATCGTCCCGGCCTTGCAGGCGAGCGCGAACAGATCGGCGTCGCCCAGCTTCTCGGCATGGATCGACTGGCTGCCCTGAATGTAGGTCAGCGCCCGGAGGCGGTCCCGGTAGACGGCGGCCAGTTCGAAATCTTGGCCGTCGGAGGCGACCGTCATCAGCCCGCGCAGCTTGGTCTGGATCTTGGTCGACTTGCCGGCGAGATAGTCCTTCGCGTCGCGGACCAGCTCGTCATAGCCGGCCTCGTCGATCCGGCCGACGCAAGGCGCCGAGCAGCGGCGGATCTGGTAGAGCAGGCAGGGCCGTGAGCGGTTGGCGAAGAAGCTGTCCGAGCAGCTCCTGAGCAGGAACAGTTTCTGCAGCGCGTTCAGCGTCTCGCGCACCGATCCGGCGCTGGCGAACGGCCCGTAATATTGCCCCTTCAGCCGCCGCGCGCCGCGATGGAGCTGGACGCGGGGGAAATCATGATCCTCGCGCAGCAGGATGAAGGGGAAGCTTTTGTCGTCGCGCAGCAGCACATTGTAGGGCGGCCGGTAGCGCTTGATCAGCTGCGCCTCGAGCAGCAGCGCCTCGGCCTCGCTGTGCGTCGTCACGATCTGCATCGAGCGGGTCTGGGCGATCATCCGCAGCAGCCGCTTCGGCTGGCGCGTGACCTGGGTATATTGGGTGACGCGGTTCTTCAGCGCCCGCGCCTTGCCGACATAGAGCACGTCGCCGCGCGCATCGATCATCCGGTAGACGCCCGGCCGCACCGGCAGCGTCTTCACGCAGGCGCGGATCGCCGCCACGCCGGCCTCCAGGTCCGGCGCGTCGGCGCCCTTCAGGGCGTAAGTCGCCTTCTCCTCGTTGAAGCGCGAGGCGGCGTTGGGATGATCGGGACGATCGGCCTTGGGCGGCATGAAGGGGATTTAGGCGGCGGCGGGACTCGATGCCACCCTATCCTCCCTGTCGCGAAGCGATGGGGAGGGGGACCATGCGAAGCATGGTGGAGGGGCTAGCCGGAGCAATGGTTCAGGATATGAGCGACGACTGCATTCGCATCGTTCATGATCTCGGCGGCGGGTATCCGGAGCACGCAAAAGCCTTTCCCCTTGAGCCAGGCGTCTCGTCGAAGATCGCGTGCCGGATTGTCGCCCATGTCGTGAGCGACGCCATCAATCTCGATCGCGAGCCTGGCGGATGCACAGTAGAAATCGAGGATATAACGGCCGGCGGGATGCTGGCGGCGGAACTTGAGTCCGCCAGGTCGTTGCCGAAGTAGCTGCCACAGACGCGCTTCAGGTGGCGTCGTTGACCGGCGCAGAGAACGCGCCTTAGAAACAGTCGCTTTGCTCGTTTGCCGCATCGCCCCTCCACCGCACTTCGTGCGGTCCCCCTCCCCATCCGCTGCGCGGACAGGGAGGACAAGGGCTTAGCGCCGGCCCAGCTCTCCGATCGCGGCGTCGACCAGCTTGCGATCGCCCTCATCGTCCAGGCGGTCCCTGATCAGGCTCTCGGCGGCGGCGGCGGCGGCGCTCGCGGCGCGGGCGCGGACCGAATCGACCGCGGCGCGCTCGGCGGCGGCGATCTTGTCCTCGGCCATGCGGGTGCGGCGCTCGACGAGGGCCGTCGCGTCCGTCTCGGCCTGGGCGAGGATGCCGGCGGCTTCGGTGCGTGCGCGCTCCAGCATGGTCGCGGCCTCGGCGTCGGCCTGCGCCGCCTTGGCCTCATCTTCGGCCCGCAGCGCCTCGGCCTCGGCGCGGAGCTGCGCCGCTTCGTCGAGCTGCGAGCGGATCGTGCCGATCTTGCTGTCGAGCGCGCGGCCGATCGCGGCCGGCACGCGCTTCCAGATCATCAGCAGGAAGACCGCGACCATTGCCAGCGCGACCCAGCCCGAGGCGTCGAAGCCCCAGGCGGTCGGCTCGGCATGGCCGCCACCATGATCGGCGGCGGTGGAGGCGTTGGTCGGCGCGTGGCCGGGCGCCACCAAATTCGCCTCGGTGGCCTTGGGATGACTAGCCATGGATCACCGCCTGCACTGCCCGATTGGCTTCCGATTTGCCCACTTTGATCCCGGCAAGGCGCTGCGCCATGTCTTGCGCCGCTTCGGCCGCCACCGCTTCGATCTCGGCCAGCGCCGCGTCGGTCGCGGCGGCGAGGCGCGCCTCGGCCTCGTCGGCCTTCGCCCGCAGCCCCTCGTCGGCGGCGTGGACGCGCGCCTCGGTCGCCCGCGCCGCGTCCGCCTTGGCGGCGGCGGCGAGCTTCAGCGCCTCGGCCCGGCTCTCGTTCATCCGGGTCCGATAGGCCTCCTCGGTCGCGTCGGCGCCCTCGCGCGCGGCCAAAGCGGCGGCGAGATCGTCGGCGATCCGGTTGTCGCGCATGCCCATCGTGCCGAGGATCTTCGGCAGCATCGCCCGGCCGACCCCGAAATAGAGCACGGCCAAGGTGATCGCGAGCCAGAAGAGCTGCGAATAGAGGACGTCGGCGAACTGATTGATCTGCGGCATTGCAGGCCTTCTCTATGGGCGGAGCGAACCCCGCCCTTCGCTCTTAGCGGGCGTAGAGAATGATCATCGCGACGGCGAACGCGATCAGGCCGAGCAGCTCGGCGGCCGCGAAGCCGATGAACAGGCGGCCCTGCTGGCCGTCGGCGGCCGCCGGGTTCCTGAGCGCGCCCTGGAGGAACGAGCCGAAGACGTTTCCCACACCGGTGGCGGCGGCGCCGACACCGATCGCCGCGAGACCGGCGCCGATGACCTGAGCAGATGCGAAATCCATGATGATGCTCCTTATGAAATTCCGGGACTTAGTGAAGATTGACCGCGTCGTTGATGTAGAGCGACGTGAGCAGCGCGAACACATAGGCCTGGATCGCGCAGACCAGCAGCTCCAGCGCGCTGACGCCGGCAATGAAGACGAAGCTGAGAAGGGCGATCGCCGGGCCCATCGCGCCATCCGCGTTGAGGCCCGAGACGACGAAGCTGCCGAACACCTTCACCAGGATGTGGCCGGCGATCATCGCCACGAACAGCCGCAGCCCGAGGCTGAACGGACGGACGAGGAAAGAGAGCAGCTCGATCAGGAAGATCAGCGGCAGCAGCACCGCCGGAGTGCCGTGCGGGATGAAGAGCGAGAAGAAGTGGAAGCCGTGCCGCCAGAAACCGACGACGAGGACGATCGAGAAGCTGATGATCGCCAGCACGCCCGTGATCGTGAACTGGCTCGTCACGGTGAAGGGATGCGCCACGGCGCCGACGCCCGGAACGCTGTGCGCCAATGGGCCGAGCACGCCGAGCGGCATCATGCCCCAAAGGTTCGCGAACAGGATGAAGATGAAGATCGTGAACACCCAAGGGAGGTACTTGCGCCCCTCCGGGCCGATATTGGTGTCGATCATCGAGCTGATGAAGCCGGTGACGCCCTCGACCGCGACCTGCCAGCGACCGGGGACCAGATCGCGCTTCATCCCGCCGAGCATGAAGACGAGGATCGAGCCGAGCACGATCATCATCCACAAGGCCGAATTGGTGAAGGCGAAGGGGCTGCCCAGGGTTCCGGCGATCGGATCGATCTGGAACTGGTGCATCGGATCGATGGTCGATGATTGCTCGGCGGCCACTTCAGCTTCCCTCAAGCCCCTGTCGGAGGCTGCTTCGAAATCTTCCACACTTCCCAGATCGCGAGGCCGAATCCTACGAACAGCATCGCGACCCAGACCCCCCTGGTCTGCGCGAACCAATCGATCGCGAAACCGATCATCGCGCTCCCGAGCGGGTAGCTGATCAATACCGACAGGACGCGGTAGCCCGGCGACCGGTAATAAGGGGTCGCTTTGCTGTCCGTCCCGCCGACCCGTCTCGCCCCCCCGGCCTGCGCCCGCCGCAATCGCTCGTCGAGCGAGGTCAGCCGCGCATCTTCCGTGGAGTCCGGGTCCTGCCGAGGCTCGCTTTCCGCCATGCCTAACTCCCTGCAACAAGCGCCGCGAAAACCGGACTCATTCAGGGCGTGGGACATGCCGGCGAACGAACCCGCCAAGGCGCCGCCCCTTTAGGAAGGGGGGTGGGGCAAGTCAACACGTTGCCGCAGTGCAGCATCGGCCTGTCGCGGCCCTCGGCATGGACTCGGAGGCTGCTTTTGCTATCCCTCGCTCATGGCCGATGCCTCGGAAGACGGCGCGGGACACCGCGCGCGACTACGCCAGCGCCTGTTCGAGGGCGGGCCGGAGGCTTTGCTTGATCATGAACTCGTCGAGTATCTGCTCGGCCTGTCAATCAAGCGCATAGACACAAAGCCGCTCGCCAAACGACTGATCAATCGTTTCGGGGGCTTCGGCGGTCTGCTCGCCGCCGACCCCAACGCCATCGCCCGCATCGGAAAGCTGAGCGAGCCGACGGTCGCGGCGCTCAAGATCGTCCAGGCGGCGGCGTTGCGACTGCTTGAGGATCAGATCAGGGAAAAGCCGGTGCTCGGCTCCTGGCAGGCCCTGCTCGATTATCTAAGGGCCGACATGGCGCACGAGGCGATCGAACGCGTTCGCGTCCTCTTTCTTAATGCAAGGAACGAGCTGATCGCCAACGAAACAATGTGGGAGGGGACGGTCGACGAATCCGCGGTCCATATTCGCGAGATCATGAGCCGCGCCGTCCATCTCGGCGCGACAGCGATCATCGTCGTCCATAATCATCCGTCTGGCGATCCTTCACCGAGCCAGCAGGACATCCGCCTGACCCGCGACATTGCCGATGCAGGCCGTCATATGAGGGTGACGCTGCACGATCACGTCATCATCGGCGCCAAGGGCCATTCCAGCCTGCGCGCGATGGGGCTGATCTAAGGCTCGCGCGCCGGTCCGGAGCGGACCATCCGCATCCGCCACAACTCACGCCAACCTTCGCCTTGCCGCGCCTCGGCGATAACGTGATAGGCGTCGGCGCCGTCGCGCGTCCAGGAGCTGCGGATCGTCATCTGTTGGCCGTTCGCGGTGACAAGCTCGTCCGGAAAGCGCAGCCCGTTCGCCTCGGGGATCGCCTGGCCGGCGCTGTAATTGCCGTTCATCGCATAATAGTCGAAGCGGATCTGCCGCGCGGCAGCGTCCCAGCGATAAAAGGTCTCGCCCGAATAAGGCCGCGGGCCGTTCTCGACGACATGGCGGTCCCGAATGAAGGCGCCGCCATAAGCCAGCGTGAAGCAATGGGTATCGGTCTGCCGGCCGTCGGGGAAGGTGCCGCGCCAGCAGGACCCGACGACAAAGGCGAGCGGCTCGAGATTCGGATTGAGCTGCGGCGCGGCGGCCGACTGGAGCGCGAGGGCGAGCAAGAGCGAGGCAGCCATAATCCCTCCCGACGATCGGTTGAATGATCAATCAACTCGTCGCATCCATGTCAAGTCATTTGATTGATCGTTCAAATCCCGGCTCGCGTTGCGCGGCGCGCGGGTGGTTGCTACGCGGCCCCATGGTTCCCCGTTACTCCCGGCCGGCGATGACGGCGATCTGGTCGCCCGAGAATCGCTACCGCATCTGGTTCGAGATCGAGGCGCACGCCAGTGATGCGATGGCCGAGCTGGGCGTGGTTCCCGCGTCCGCGGCGAAGGCACTGTGGGACTGGTGGGCGACCAAGCCCGTGATCGACGTCGCGGCGATCAACGCGATCGAGGCGGTGACCAGGCATGATGTCATCGCCTTCCTGACCTGGGTTGCGGAGCAGGTCGGCGAGGACGCGCGCTTCATGCACCAGGGCATGACCAGCTCCGACGTGCTCGACACCTGCCTGGCGGTGCAGCTCGCCGAAGCGTCCGATCTGCTGCTTGCCGATCTCGACAATCTGCTCGCGGCGCTGAAGCGGCGAGCGTTCGAGCACAAATTGACGCCGACGATCGGCCGCAGCCATGGCATCCACGCCGAGCCGACGACCTTCGGCCTGAAGCTCGCGCAAGCTTATGCCGAGTTCGACCGCGCCCGTATTCGCCTGCGCCATGCCCGCGCGGAGATCGCGACGTGTGCCATCTCCGGCGCGGTCGGCACCTTCGCCAATGTCGACCCGCGCGTCCAGGCGCATGTCGCCGCGAAGCTTGGGCTGACGCCGGAGCCGGTTTCGACCCAGGTGATCCCGCGCGATCGGCATGCGATGTATTTCGCCACGCTCGGCGTGATCGCCAGCTCGATCGAGCGGCTGGCGACCGAGATCCGCCATCTCCAGCGCACCGAGGTATTGGAGGCGGAGGAATATTTCGCGCCCGGCCAGAAGGGCAGCTCGGCGATGCCGCACAAGCGCAATCCGGTGCTGACCGAGAATCTGACGGGCCTCGCGCGAATGGTGCGCTCCGCGGTCACACCGGCATTGGAGAATGTGGCGCTCTGGCACGAGCGCGATATTTCCCACTCTTCCGTCGAACGGTTCATCGGCCCCGATGCGACGATCACGCTCGATTTTGCCCTCGCCCGTCTGACCGGCGTGGTCGACAAATTGGTCGTC
>NZ_JBQTIN010000100.1:0-4547 GCF_052388015.1 Sphingosinicella sp. | reverse complement strand
ACCTGGTCGTCGAACAGGCGGACGAGCCGCCCGGCCTTGAGGTCGTCCTGCACCAGCCACGAACGCGCCAGCGCCACGCCGCCGCCGCGGCGGGCGACGTCGAGCGCAACGCCAAGATCGTCGATCGTGAGGGTCGACGGGAAATCGTTCGGGTTGTGGCCGAGCGGGTGCAGCCAGAGCCGCCAGGTGCTTTCCGGATGGCGAATGAGGGTGCAGCCGTGCAGCGCCTCGATCGAGCGCGGCAGATCGCCGTCACGATAATCGGGGCTGGCGACCGGGAACAGGCTTTCGTCGCCGAGATGCCGGGCCTGCAGGCCGGTCCAGCCGCCCGGACCGAATCGGATGGCGACATCGACCTCATCGGCGGTGAGATCGGCCAGCGCCGCGCCGCAGCGCAGCTCCAGCTCGATATCGGGAAAGCGCCGGCGGAAATCGCCAAGCGACGGTGCCAGGCGGCCCGCGATGGAGGAGAGTGTGGAGACGACCAGCCGGTCCCGCCGGAGCCAGGGCGACGTATCGAAGGCGTCGCCGAGCAGGGACAGGCTCAGCCGGACGCGCACGGCCAGCGTCTGCCCTTCCGGCGTGAGCGCCACCCGGCGGCCGGCGCGATCGAAGAGCCGCGTGCGGAGTCGGGTTTCCAGGCCCTTGATCGCATGGCTCACCGCGCTGGTCGTGAGATTGAGCTCCAGCGCCGCCTTGGCGAAGCTTTGGTGGCGCGCGGCGGCCTCGAAGGCCGAAATGGCGCGAAGGGAAGGCGGCCGCGCGGGCATGAATTCTCCTAGTGGATAGATGAATTTCCTTCAACTATAGGATGAAACACACCCGTTTGGCCGGCGGCCCGGCGCCGGATAAACGGACGCCATGTTCAGGATCACCGCTTACGATCATATCGGGATACGGGTGACCGACGCCGCCCGGTCGATCGCCTTCTACGAGAAGCTTGGCTTCCGCGTGGTTGAGGAATTGTCCAATGAGCGGGTCGCCGAGATGACGACCGAGAGCGGCACGCGGATCAACCTGATCTTCAACGGCGTGCCCCGGCCGGGAAACCGCAACATATTGATGGACGAGCCGGTGAAATGGCCGGGCCACACGCACCCGGCCTTTATCGTCAATGCGCTCCAGCCGCTGTTGGACTGGGCAGCGCGGGAGGGTGTGGCAATCACCGAAGGCCCGCACGACTGGGGGCGGCGGATGACCTGCTTCTTCCGCGATCCGGACGGCAACGTCCTCGAGTTCAACGAGCTGACCTGGGAGCCGCCAAGATGCAGACTCTGATCCTCCACGAATTTGCCGCGTCCGGAAATTGCTACAAGATCCGGCTCACCGCCGCCTTGCTCGGCCTGCCGATCGAGCGGCGCGAATATGACATCATGAAGGGAGAGACGCGGACGGCGAATTTCCTCGCCAACGTCAATGCGAACGGCCGCATCCCGGTGCTGCAGATCGGCGACCTTTTCCTGCCGGAGAGCAACGCCGCCTGCTTCTACCTCGCCGACGGGACCCCGCTCGTCCCCGCCGACCGGTTCGACCGCGCCGACATGCTGCGCTGGATGTTCTGGGAGCAATATAGTCACGAGCCCAATGTCGCGACCCTGCGCTTCTGGCATGGCTGGATCGGCGAGGCGAATTGGACCGACGCGCAGCGGGCGATGCATCCGGGCAAGGTCGCGGCGGGCGAGGCGGCGCTGAAGCTGATGGACGAGCATCTGGCCGCGCGCGACTGGCTGGTCGGCGAGAGCCTGAGCCTCGCCGATATCGCGCTCTACGCCTACACCCATGTCGCCGAGGGCGGCGGGTTCAGGCTCGCCGACACGCCGAACGTGCAGGCCTGGCTGGGCCGGATCGAGGCGGCGCCAGGCTATGTGCCGATGGACGCCTGACCGGCCCTCAGCATTCGCCCGGATCGCATTCCATCGCTTCCTCGAACCAGAGATAGACTCCGCCGAGCGTCAGCGCGAGCGCGCCGACGCCGATGCCGACCCAGCCCAGGGTCGAAACATTGGCGCGGCGGCCGTTGGGCGCGACGAATCGGTCCATCCGGTCGAGCCGGGTGCCGGCGAGCCGCACTTCGGGGCGGCGCGCGGTGAAGGAGAGCTCGAGGCCCCGGCCGACACGGGTCGCCGCGGCGCCGTCGATCCGCTGGCTGCGCATGGTCGGCGCCAGCGTCAGGCTCGCGCGGGGCCGTTCGGCCCGCGCGCCGCCGAGCGGCAAATGGACCTGAAGGCCGCCGAACATGCCCATTCGGCTCTGCTCGTTCGCCTCGATCTCGGCCGCGAGGACGGGTTGCGACGCAACGACAAGCTGCCCGGCCACGAGCAGCGACAACATCAATGAACGCATGAATTTCCCCTTGTGATCAAGGGGATGGCAGTCGATTGTGGCGCTTTGAAGGCGATCTAGGCGGCCGGATCGCGGAGCGCGAAGCGCTGCAGCTTGCCGGTCGCGGTCTTGGGCAGGGCGTCCACGAATGCGATCTCGCGCGGATATTTGTAGGGCGCGATCTCCTGCTTCACATGATCCTGAAGCGCGCGAACGCGCCCGTCATCCGGCGGATAACCGGGGGCGAGGACGACGAAGGCCTTCACCTTCTGGCCGCGCTCCTCGCAGGGCGCGCCGATCACGGCGCATTCCTGCACCGCGGGATGGGAGAGGAGGGCATTCTCCACTTCCGGCGCCGCGATATTGTAGCCGGACGAGATGATCATGTCGTCGGAGCGGGCGAGGTACCAGAAGTAGCCCTCCTCGTCCTTGCGATAGGTGTCGCCGGTGACGTTCCAGCCATCCACGACATAGTTGGCCTGACGGGGATCGTCGAAATAGCGACAGCCGGTCGGGCCCTTGACCGCGAGCCGGCCGGTGCCGGCGTCCAGCGGGCGGTGATCGTCGTTCAGCACGGTCGCGACATAGCCGGGCACCGCCTTGCCGGTGGCGCCGGGTCGGATATCGTCGCCGGCGGCGGAGATGAAGATGTGCATCATCTCGGTCGCGCCGATGCCGTCGACGATACTGAGTCCGGTTTCCTCCTGCCAGAGGCGCCAGGTCGCGGCGGGCAGATGCTCGCCGGCCGAGACGCAGGTGCGCAGCGTCGAAATGTCATGCGCGTCGAGCAACGGGATCATCGCCTTATAGGCGGTCGGCGCGGTGGCGAGGGTCGTGACCTTATGGCGTGCGATCGCCTCGAGCAGCGGCTTGGGGCCTGGCGTTTCCAGCGTTACCGCGGTGCCGCCGAAGCGGGCCGGAAAGACGAACTGCATGCCAAGCCCGAAGGTGAAGGCGAGCGGGGCGGAGCAGGCCCAGCGATCGCCGGGCTCCGGCTTCAGGACGTGACGGGCGAAGCTGTCGGCGCTGGCCAGAACGTCGCGATGGTAATGGATGCAGCCCTTGGGCTTACCGGTCGTGCCCGAGGTGAAGGCGACCAGGGCGATATCGTCGCGATGCGTGTCCGCCGGCTCGAAATCGGCTTCCACGCCGTCCAGCGCGGCGAAGCCGTCGTCGCCTTCATAGGCGATGACCGACGGCGTGCCGCCGCCCGCATCGAAATCGGCGCGGAAGCGGGCGTCGATAATCGCATGGCTGATCCGTGCCCGCTCGACGATCGTCGCGATCTCGGCCGGCCGGAGCAGCGGCATGGTCGCGACGACGATCCCGCCGGCCTTCAGCACGCCGAGCCAGGCCGCGAAGAGATGCGCGCCGTTCGGCCCGCGCAGCAGCACGCGGTTGCCCGGAACCAGCCCTTCACGCTCGACCAGCAGCCGCGCGATCCGGTCGGACAGGGCGCGCAGGTCGCCATAAGTCCAGCGGCCGGCATCATTGAGCACGGCAAGCGCGTCGGCACTGTGCCCGTCGAGCAACACGGCCGCCGCGTTCAGCCGCTCGGGATACTGGAGCGAGGGGAGGTTGAAGAGGAATTCGGGCTGTGCCTCGCGCGGCGGCAGGCCGGCGCGGATGAAATGGTCCTCGTGCGCGCTCCTCATTCGGGCACCACTGCCATGGTCTCTATCTCGATCTTCGCCGCCGGCTCGACAAGACCGGTCACGCCGACCACGGCCATCGCCGGGAAGTGGCGGCCGATGATGTCGCGCCAGGCTGCGCCGATCGCGGCGAGGCCGTTCCGATATTCGTCGAGGTCGGTCACATACCAGGTCATCCGGACGATATGCTCCGGCCCGGCGCCGTCCTCGGCGAGGACGGCGAGGGTGTTGAGCAGGACTTGGCGAAGCTGGCCGGGCAGATCGGTCGCGACGATCTCCTCGCGCTCGTTCCAACCAATGACACCGGCGGTGACGACGACGCGACCGCGCGCGGCGATGCCGTTCGCATAGCCCTTGGGGCGTGGCCAGCCGGAGGGAAGCAGCGCCTTCATGCCTCGGCCTCCGCGAAATGATGGCGGACGATGACGATCTTCTGCACCTCGGATGCGCCCTCATAGATGCGCAGCGCCCGGATCTCGCGATAGAGGCTCTCGACCGGGACGCCCCGGGTGACGCCGAGGCCGCCGAAAATCTGCACCGCCTTGTCGATCACGCTTTGCGCGCGGTCGGTGG
>NZ_JBQTIN010000099.1:0-24053 GCF_052388015.1 Sphingosinicella sp. | reverse complement strand
GACGCGGTCTTCGCCATGGGCCGCGACAGGGGCGAGCCGGAAGACGATCTGGTCCGCCTGCTCGCCCGGGTGAGCGCGCTCCAGGCTTCGGTCGAGACGCCCGAGGGCGCGGACCTGCTCGCCGGCTACAAGCGCGCCGCCAACATCCTGAAGCGCGAGGACTGGTCGACCACGCCCACCCCCGGCACGCGGCGAGCGAATATTCTTTCCTACACGGCCCAGAATGAGGAAACCGATCTGGACGAGGCGCTGGACGCGGCCGAGCCCAAGGTCGCGGCGGCGCTCGCCGAGGAGGATTATGAACGGGCGATGCGGGCGCTGGCCGCGCTGCGCGGCCCGGTGGATGCGTTTTTCGACAAGGTGACCGTCAATGATCCCGATGCCGCCAAGCGCGAAGTCCGCCTCGATCTCCTCGCCCGGATGCGCGCGCTGGTTCACCGGGTCGCGGATTTCTCGCGGATCGAAGGCTGATTTTTTTGCCCCAGGGAAGCTGAAACTTATGAAACTTCCGGCTGGGGCGCAGCCTGCATGAGCCGCCTCGTCTATCGCTTCGGCGGCGGCGCCTCGGACGGGGAGGCGGGGAACAAGGAATTACTCGGTGGCAAGGGCGCGAACCTCGCCGAAATGGCGTCAATCGGACTCCCCGTCCCGCCCGGCTTGACCATCGCGACCCCGGCTTGCGCCCTCTATTATGAGCAGGGCGAGGCGTTCCGCGCCAGCCTTGAGGGCGAGGTCGCCGCCGGCATTGCCCACATCGAGCAGGTCGTCGGCAAGCGTTTCGGCGATCCGGCCGATCCGCTGCTTGTCTCGGTCCGCTCCGGTGCTCGCGTCTCGATGCCGGGGATGATGGACACGGTCCTCAACCTCGGCCTCAACGACGAGACGGTGAGCGGTCTCGCGGCGGCCTCAGGCGATGCGCGCTTCGCCTGGGACAGCTATCGCCGCTTCATCCAGATGTACTCGAACGTCGTGCTCGGCCTCGACCATGGCCTGTTCGAGGAGGCGCTGGAGATCGCCAAGGAGGACAAGGGCGTCCACCTCGACACCGATCTTGGCGCCGCGGACTGGGAGCGGCTGTGCGCCCGCTATCGCGAGATCGTCGAGGAGGAATTGGGTCGCGCCTTCCCGGCCGATCCGCATGACCAGCTCTGGGGCGCGATCGCCGCCGTCTTCGGCTCCTGGCAGGGGGACCGGGCGAAGACCTATCGCCGGTTGAACAACATCCCGCACGATTGGGGCACGGCGGTCAACGTCCAGGCGATGGTGTTCGGCAATATGGGCGCGGACAGCGCCACCGGCGTCGCCTTCACCCGCGATCCTTCGACCGGCGAGCGGGCCTTTTATGGCGAGTATCTGATCAACGCCCAGGGCGAGGATGTCGTCGCCGGCATCCGCACCCCGCAATATCTCACGCGCGCGGCACGGGAAGCGGCGGGGGCGAGCGCGCCGTCGATGGAAGAGACGCTCCCGCAGGTTTACGCGCAACTCGCCGGCGTGTTCGACACGCTCGAGCGCCACTATCGCGACATGCAGGACATCGAGTTCACCGTCGAGCGCGGCGCCCTGTGGATGCTCCAGACCCGTTCCGGCAAGCGCACCGCCAAGGCGGCGCTGAGGATCGCGGTCGAGATGGTGGGCGACGGGCTGATTTCTGAAGACGAAGCCGTGTTGCGGGTCGATCCGCAAGCGCTCGACCAACTGCTCCATCCAACCCTCGACCCCGATGCGCCCCGCGACGTGATCGGCAAGGGCCTGCCCGCTTCTCCCGGCGCGGCCTGCGGCAAGGCGGTGTTCGACGCCGACACAGCCGAGCAATGGGCCGGCGGCGGCGAGAAGGTGATCCTGGTCCGCGTCGAGACCAGCCCGGAGGACATTCACGGCATGCATGCCGCCGAGGGCATCCTCACCGCGCGCGGCGGCATGACCAGCCACGCCGCGGTGGTCGCGCGCGGCATGGGTCGCCCTTGCGTCTCCGGCGCTGGCGGACTGGCGATCGACAATAAGGCGAAGCTGATGCGCGTCGGCGGCCGAGAGGTGCGCGAAGGTGACGTCCTCACCATCGATGGCTCCACCGGCGAGGTGATGCTGGGCGAGGTGCCGACCGTCCAGCCCGAGCTCAGCGGCGATTTCGGTATGCTGATGGGCTGGGCCGACACGAAGCGGCGCCTCAGGGTCCGCACCAATGCCGAGACCCCTGCCGATTGCCGCGCCGCGCGCGAGTTCGGGGCCGAAGGGATCGGCCTCTGCCGCACCGAGCATATGTTCTTCGATGCCGAGCGGATCGCCAATGTCCGCCAGATGATCCTCGCCGACAGCGAAGCCGGCCGTGGCGCGGCGCTCGCCAAATTGCTCCCCGCCCAGCGCGACGACTTCGTCGAGATATTCCGGATCATGGCCGGCCTGCCGGTCACGATCAGGCTGCTCGATCCACCGCTGCACGAGTTCCTGCCGCATCGCGAGGAGGAGTTCGCCGAGGTCGCCCGCGCCTCCGGCCTCGACATGGAGACGCTGCGCCGCCGCGCCGCCGAGCTGGCCGAGAGCAACCCGATGCTCGGCCATCGCGGCTGCCGGCTCGGCATCACCTATCCCGAAATCTACGCGATGCAGGTGCGCGCGATCTTCGAGGCGGCGCTCGAGATGGCCGGCGAGGGCGAGCCGCCCCTGCCGGAGATCATGGTACCGCTGGTCGCGACCCGGGCCGAGCTGGCGATCATCCGGCGCCTGATCGACCGGACCGCCGAAGCCGTGTTCGCCGAGCGCGGCACGTCGATTGCCTATCAGGTCGGCACGATGATCGAGCTGCCCCGCGCCGCGCTCCGCGCCGGCGACATCGCGGCGGAGGCGCAGTTCTTCAGCTTCGGCACCAACGATCTCACGCAGACCGCCTTGGGGGTCAGCCGCGACGATGCGGGCCACTTCCTGGGGGCCTATGTCGAGCAGGGCATCTTCGCCCGCGATCCGTTCGTCAGCCTCGATGTCGAGGGCGTGGGAGAGCTGATCTCGATGGCCGTGGAGCGGGGCAGGGCGGCCCGGTCCGATCTCAAGCTCGGCATTTGCGGCGAGCATGGCGGCGATCCGGCCAGCATCGCCTTCTGCGAGTCCGTCGGCTTGGATTATGTCAGCGCCTCGCCCTACCGCGTCCCGATCGCGCGGCTGGCGGCGGCGCAGGCGGCGCTGAGGACCGCCTAGAGCGGCCCGGGCCGCGCCGGCTCGCTCTTGCGTGCCTCGTCCTTGGCCGCGGCCTGGCGGAGCGACTGGAGCTCGGCATGCTGGCGGCGCAGCCTGGCCGCCTCGGCCTCCGCTTCCTCGCGGCGCTCGACCTCCTCGCGCCAGCGGCGCTTCCACTTCGGGCTGGCAAGGAAGGCCATGCCGAGGATCACGCCGAGCGCGAAAATGAGCGCGACGATCATCCATTGATCGGGGGTGAAGGCGGTCATCGGGCGAGGCTCCTCGATCGTTACGCGCGTCTAACGGCGCGCTCCGACCGATGGTTCCTTATTGCCCGGAGAGCAAGGCGTCGTTGATCGAGCAGGCCGCCGGGCCGAGGATGACGATGAACAGCACCGGCAGGATGAACAGGATCAGCGGCACGGTCATGATCGCCGGCAGCCGCGCCGCCTTCTCCTCGGCGCGCATCATCCGCTCGTTGCGGAACTCTGCCGAAAGGACGCGCAGCGCCGAAGCGAGCGGGGTGCCGTATTTCTCCGTCTGGATCATCGTCGTCACCACGCCGCGCACCGAATCGAGGTCGATGCGCTTGGCGAGGTTCTCGAACGCCAGCCGCCGGTCGGTGAGGAAGCCCAGTTCGATCGAGGTCAAGGCGAACTCGTCGCCCAGCTCCGGATAGGCCTTGCCCAGCTCGCGGGCGACGCGGCCGAAGGCGGCATCGACGGTCAGACCGGCCTCGGCGCAGATCACGAGCAGATCGAGCGCGTCCGGCAGCCCCTTGCGGATCGCATGGGTGCGCTTGTCGATCTTGTTCTTCAGCCACAGGTCCGGCGCCTTGTAGGCGAGCAGCAACGTGCCGGCGACGAGGGCGTATTTCTTCCAGGCGCCCCAGGTCGGGAAATAGTCGATCACATAGACGAGCAGGATCGCGCCGATGCCGAGCACGACCGGCAGCACGAAGCGGGCGAAGATGACGACGAAGGCCATGTCCTTGGAGCGGACACCGGCCTGCATCAGCTTCGCCTGCGCCTTCTGGACCTGCGAGTCCTGAAGCATTTTCAGCGACGAGAGCAGGCCGCGCACCTTGTCGGCCATCTCGTTTCGGTTGCTGATGGTCTTTCGCCGCTTGTTGGTCGAGGCGACGATGCCGGCCTTGAGCTGCTCGCGCCGCTCGTTGAGCGCCTTGACCCGCTTCGCCATGGGGTCGCGCACCGTCGTCGCGGCGTAGATGGCGACGAGCACCGCGAAGGTGGCGATGGCGGACAGCACGGACGCCGCCATGATCACATCGATGCCCATCACGGTCGGGCCGGTCGAAGGTGTCATCTCCCGTCCCTCCCTAGATCTCGAAGTTGATCATTTTGGCCATGATGAAAGCGCCGATCGACATCCACACCAGGCCGACGCCGCCGGCGATCATCAGCCGCGGATCGACGAAGAAGTTTTGCATATACTGGCCGTTGATGAACCAGATCAGGCCGAACACGATGAAGGGCAGGGCGCCGATGATGTAGGCGGACGCCTTGGATTCGGACGACATCGCCCGGATCTTGAGCTTCATCGCGGCGCGCTTGCGCAGCACCTCGGCGAGGTTCGACAGCGTTTCGGCGAGATTGCCGCCGGTCTCGCGCTGGATCTGCAGCGAGATGACGAAGAACTGGAATTCGGGCGTCTCCAGCCGGTCGGCGGTTTCCTGCAGCGCCGCCTCCATCGTGCGGCCGAGCTTCATCTTGTCGGTGACGGCGCGGAACTCGATGCCCACCGGATCGGGAATCTCGGTGGCCACGATGCCCATCGTCTCGGAAATCGGCAGGCCGGAGCGCAGGCCGCGCACCATCAGCTCGATCGCGTCCGGAAAGCGTGAGGTGAACTTGTCGACGCGACGGCCAATGAGCTTGCTGATCACAAGGTGCGGCAAGCCGATGCCGACGAAGAGCCCAAGGCTGATTGCAAGCATCCACGGCACGCCTTTGAACGCCAGTCCCAGGAAGGTTGCGACGGCGAGCGCGATCGAGGCGATCGCATATTGACCGAGCGTCCAGCTGCGGCCGGTGCGCTCCAGCCGGCGGCGGAGCAGGGCCGGCTTCGGGATCAGCCGCTGGGCCAGCCCCTCCATCCGGTTCTGGCGCTGGGCGAAGATGCGCTTGAGCTGCAGTTGCGCGACCGTCTCGGTCGAGCGGCTATGCCGCTCGCGCACCATTTCGAGCCGCTTTGCCTGCGCCTTGGAGGTCGACGGCCCGGCGAAGGCGGCCATGATGAGGACGAGCGTGGCCGCCAGGCCCGCCGCCATCAGCATGATCTGGAAACCGGACAATGTCGTCTCCCCGTCGGCGCGCCGCGCGTTGCGTCAGGCGGCCTTGGCCGCAGGCTTTTTGGCGACCAGAGCTTTGAGGCCGCCCAGCCTGCCGAGCAGCGAGGTGCTGGCCGCGGCTTCTTCCCCAGTTTCCTCGCCGCCCTGCGCCAGCGTCTGCTCCAGCAGCTGAGTAAGCGGCTGCGAGGTCTTGGCCGACTTCGTAGTCTTGGCGAGCGGCTGGCCCAGTTTCGCCGCCTGGGTCGCGGTCTTGGCGTCCAGCGGGATCTGGATGTCGACCTTGCGCTCGATCGAGTGCTCGAAATCCTTGCGGCTGACTTCCTGCCCGGCGGCCAGCGCCTTGTTGGCGACGACGATGACCCGCGCCTGCGGAGCGTTTGCCTTCAGCCATGAAAGCACCCGGATCGCATCGCGGGTCGCGGCCAGGGTGAACTCGACGACAACGATGACCGCCTGCACGTCGTTGACCAGATGCGGGTGCTGGATCAGCATGTGGCGGGGCAGGTCGATCACCGTGCCTTCGAAGGCGTGACGGATCTCTTCCTGGAGCTGGTAGAAAGCGGAGCCATCGGTGAGGAACGGCTGATTGATCGGCGCCTCGGCCGACAGCACGCAGAGTTTGTCATTGGCGCGGACCATTGCCCGCTCGATGAACAGGCCGTCGATCCGGCTCGGATTTTCGATAGCGTCGGTGAGGCCGCGGCCGGGCTCGAGATCGAGGCTCAGCGCGCCGGTGCCGAAATGGACGTCGAGGTCGAGCAAAGCCGTCGTGCGCCCGGCCTTGTCGCCCATCATCCAGGCGAGGGAGGAGGCGACCGTCGACGCACCGACGCCGCCGCGCACGCCGATCACCGCCGCGGCGACGTTCGGCCGCTCGCTCGCGGTCTCGTTCATGCGCGGGCCCGAAAGCGTCATCTGTGCATTGGCGAAGGCGTCACGCAGCTGATCGGCCGAGAAGGGCTTCAGCAGGTAATCCTGGATGCCGCTGGCGAGCAGGTCGCGATAGAGGCGGACGTCATTGACCTGGCCGGCGGCGATCACCACCGTGCCGGGCTCGCAGACTTCGGCGAGCGCGTTGATGTCGGAGAGTGGATCGCCGCTTTCCGACAGGTCGACGAACAGGATCGACGGGCTCGCCGCGACCGAGAGCGACTGGACGGCGTTGCGCAGCCCCCCCTTGTTGACCTTCTCCGGCGACCAGCCATGCTCGACCGCGATCGGCCGCAGCAGATCGGCGGTCGCATCCTCGCAGACGAAGGCCGTGAAGGGGTCGCGAAGCCCGCCAGGCCGGCCGGCATTGAAAGGCGCGTTCATTGTCCGCCTCCCCGGGTGGTGGCTGCCGGCAGGGCTTGCTGGCTCGTCGGCTGACGCTGTCGATAGACGCGGATCGCGCGCGAGGCGGTGCCCGCGGCGCCGTTGCCGGAATCGGACTGGCCGCGGACGAGGTCGGCCGGATTGGCGATCATGGTGGCGAGATTGGCGTTGGTCGCGCAGCCGAAATTGGTCGAGGTGTTCTGGCGCGGCGAGGCGCCGTTGTCCTCTGGGTTCCAGTCCGGGCAGCTCCGCACACTCGCGACGTCGCGGGTGGCGATCACGCGGACGGAGCCGGCGGGCACCTGACCGGGCGTGACCGGCGGGCCGTCCGCCAGGCTGAGGCCATATTCGGAGACGGCCAAGGCGATATCGTCGCGGGCGCGTCCCGCGCCATAGCCTTCGTCGACCGCAATGCGATCGCCGTAGCGCAGGCCGATCGAGGCGAACCAACCGTGCAGTCGCTCGATCTCGGTCCGCGACACGCGGCCGCCTTGTGTGGCGAGGTCGAGAACGAAATCGCTGCGCTCGACGACCGGCTGGTGGACCGAATAGAGGCTCGGATTATTGGCCGAAGTGAGCTCGTTGGTGCGCGGCGAAACGCAGCCGGCGAAACCGGCGCCCAGGGTGAGGGCGGCGACGGCGGTGAAGGTCCTGGTGCGAGACATGGGGCGGGTCCTTTGCTGCCGAGCGCTCAACGGAGCTCGAAACCGGGTTGTGGGGTGTTGTTGGCGCTCGTCTGGCGCCGGGCGGGCGCGCCGGCAGCCCGAGCCGGGGCGGGCTGGGCCGGAGCCGCCGCCGCCGAGCCGCCGCCGGTTTCGACGCCGGGCTGAACGACCTGGGGCGGGCCGGCGCGCGGCACCGGGCGGGTCTCGCCGGACCGGCTGCTATGCTCCTGGCCGAGCAGGACCCGCTCGCCGTCATTGGCGGTGCGCAGGCCGTCGGTCGGCAGCGCGATCTGGTTCGCGTTGACCGGCTGGACGAGATAGGGCGTCACGACGATGACCAGCTCGGTCTCGGCCCTGCGGAAGCGGGTCGAGCGGAACAGGGCGCCGAGGATCGGCAGGCTGCCGATCCCGGGTGCGCGATCGATGCTGTTGGTGTGGGCGTTGCGGAGCAGGCCGCCGATCACGAAGCTCTGGCCGGAGCCGAGCTCGACCGTCGTCTCCGCCCGGCGGGTGGTGATTGCCGGCACGTCGAAGCCGTTGAAGCGGATGCTGCCCTCCGACGAAAGCTCGGAGACTTCCGGCCGGACGCGGATCGAGATGCGGCCGTTTTCCAACACCGTCGGTGTGAAGGCCAAGCCGACACCGAAGGATTTATACTCGATCGTCACCGTACCGAGAGACTGCGAGATCGGGATCGGAAACTCGCCGCCGGCAAGGAAGCTCGCTGTCTCGCCGGACAGGGCGGTCAGCGACGGCTCGGCGAGCGTTGTCACCAGGCCATTGGTCTCGGCCAGGTTGAGGGTCGAGAGAATGTCCAGGCCAAACAGCCGGCCGGCGGCGCCGAGCGTCGTCGCTCCCGCCAGATTGGCGAAGGTATTCTGGATGCCAAGAACGCGCGGGTTGCCGGTGGCCGGGTCGATCAGCGTCTGCGACACGCGGTCGGTGATCGTGCCGGCGGCGCCGCGGCTGACACCGAACTGGAAGCCGCCGGTCGAATCGCGCGACAGGAGATTGGTGCCGATGTCGCGGACCACGGAGCGGCTCACCTCCACGATCCGCACCTGCAGCATCACCTGCTGCGGCGTCGCGGTGCGCAGCCGGCTGACGACCTGCGTGCCTTCGCCGACGAAAGCCTGGACGAGGCGCTCGGCCTCCTCCACGTCGGACGGCGAGGCAACCGTGCCGGTCAACAGCACCATATTGTTGAGCGTCGTCGCCTGAATGTCGGCTTCGGGCATCGCCATATCGAGCAGCTGATCGACCGAGCCGAGATTCTGGCCGACCCGGACGTTCGCCGAATAGACCACCCGTCCGGCGCGGTCGGTCGCATAGACCGTCGTGTTCCCGGCGGCGCGGCCGAAGATGTAGATCTGGTTCGGCGAGCGGACCTGGACGTCGGCGATCGTGTCGTTGGCGACGAAAAGATCGGTCATCGTTCCGCTAAGGCGGACCATCCGTCCGGCGCCGACCGAGAGGTTGATGTCGTTCGTCGGGGCCACCGCGCCGGCGGGCTGAGCCGCGGCCGGGCTCGCCAGCGTCGCCGCTGCGAGGCCCAGGGCGATCGCCCCGGCGAGCGCCGCCCCCAGCGGGCCTCGGCCGATCTTGTTGATCCTGCTCATCTTATCGTGCTCCCACCGGAACGAGCGTCACATTGTTGCCCCGCGCGACACGAACGACCGGGCCAACCGGCCTGCCATCCGGGCTCGTGGGACCCGAGCCTCCCGATGCCGCTGGCGCGCTGTTGTTCTCCCGCGCCCTGCCGGGCACGGTGCTGCGCTGAAAGCGGGACACGTCGGCGCCGACCGAATAGGTCGAGCCGGTGTCGATAGGGCGACTTGCGACCGCGAGCAGCATCTGCCGCTCGGCGTTCGGATCGCCATTTTGAGGAACCTGAACCTCGCCGGAGGCAATCGCGCGCTCCAGCTCGGCATTGTTGTCGGCAAGCGAGCGGAGCGACAGCGACAGCTGACCGAGCGTCTGCGCGACCGCGATCCGTTCCGCCATCCGCGGCGTCGCCTCGAGGGTGACGTTCGAGCCCGGCTGGGCGACCGAATTGCCTTCCTCGTCGCGCGCGTCGAGCCGTTGATCGACGGCGAGCACGCGCACGTTGCGGAAGATGGTCTCGGACGCGCGCAACGGCGCGCCGTCGCCCCCGCCCTCGACTTCCTGGGTCAGGACGATGTCGACCCGGTCGCCCGGAAAGACGAAGCCGGCGACGCCGCTCGAGGCGGAGACCGGCACGGCGACCGCGCGCATCCCCGGGCCCAAAGCCGCGGCGAGGAAACCGCGCTCACCGGGACGCACCAGCGAACCGCGCGTAACCGGTTGGCCGGCGGTGATTTCGGTGCGCACGACCGTGCCGATCAGCTCGGACGGATCGGCGGCGCCTTCCTGGCCGCGGACGAAATAGGCTTCCTGCACCAGGCCCTCGGGCCAGGGCTGGTAGCGCAGCATCTCGGCGTCGATGATGGTGCCGACCGGCAAGGTGCGGGTCGCGACCATCACCTGGTTCGCTTCCTGCTGGACGGCGGGGCTGGCCTGCGCCTCGGGCGCGGCGGCGCCAATGAACATGCTCCGCGCCATGAAAGCGGTCACGCCCGCGATGATGAGCGCGCCGACCAGCAGCGCAATTTTCCTGACGTCCATAGCGTTCGTCGCTCCCCCACCGGGAAAAAAGTTAATTCCCGTCTTCAGCCAAATTGGTAAAGAAACCGTTCGCTAATCAGCCACAAACCGCCGAATGCGATGGCCACCCCGTAAGGGATTTCCAGCGCGCCCGCGGTCCGCGCGAGCCGCTTTCGGATCAGCATCGCCAAAGTGAGCGCGCCGCCTGCAAGCGACATGATCACCAGCAGCGCGAGCACGGCCGGCCACGGCAGCCACAAAGCGAGCGCGCCGATCAGCTTGACGTCGCCGCCGCCCATCGCGCCGATCGCGAAGGCGCCGGCAAAGACGGCGAAGACCAGGGCAGCGACGCCGACCTGCAGCGCCACATCCGGCCAGAAGGGCAGCCCGTTCGCCCACCAGAAGGGGGTGGCGAGCAACGCAATGGCGAGATTGAGGCCGTTGGGGATCGTCCGCGCCGTGAGGTCGCCCCACGAGGCGGCGAGCAGCAGCACAGCCAAAACGGCGAGCAGAGCCCAGGGCAGCACGATCCACATGCCGCAAGGGTCTAGACGGCCATGCTTTCGAAACCGTAACCGGAGCCGAGATGGACGAAGCGGCCAACCCGTGGCGTGTGCTGCCTGCAGATGCGGTGCTGGACGAATGGCGCGCCGCCGACGGCTTCGCGTTACGCCGCCTGACCTGGGCGCCGGAGGGAGCGTCGCGCGGCGCCTTGCTGTTCGCCGGCGGACGTGGCGACTTCATCGAGAAATATCTCGAAGCCTATGCCTGGTGGCGAGCGAAAGGCTGGGCGGTCACCGCGTTCGACTGGCGTGGGCAGGGCCGTTCGCGTGGGCAGATCAGGCTTGGCAATTATGTGACCTTCAACGGCCTGGTCGACGATCTCGCGGCACTGATCGCCGACTGGCGCGCCGCTTCGCCGGATGGGCCGCACGTCGCGATCGGCCATTCGATGGGCGGGCACCTGTTGCTGCGCACCCTGATCGACAAGGCGCCGCCGCTCGATGCGGCGGTGCTGGTCGCGCCGATGCTGGGGGTGAATTCCTATCCCATGCCGGCCTGGCTGGCGCCGCAGATCGCCGAGCTCATGTGCCTTGCCGGCTGGCGCGACGAGACGGTCTGGAAGCGGGACCTCGCCCACAGCCGGCCCGGCGGCGTTCGCAACCGCAATCTCACCAGTTCCGCGGAACGATATGCGGATGAATTGTTCTGGTGGGAAGGCGAGCCGGAGATGAACGTGGGCCCGCCGAGCTGGGGCTGGCTGCGCGCCGCGTACCGTTCGGCGGCGAAGACGTTCACGCCAAGGAAGCTGGCAAAGGTGACGATGCCGATCCTCATCCTGGCCACGGAACGCGACCGGCTGGTAAGCGACGACGCGATCCGCGATGCGGCGGCGGCGCTTCCGAACGTTCGGGTCGAGTGGGTGAACGAGGCGGCGCACGAAATCCTGCGCGAGGTTGATCCGATCCGGCTGGACGCGCTCGGCCGGATCGATGCCTTCCTCGCCGGAATCGGACGGTGAGCCGGCGCTTCGACGTCGCGATCGCCGGTGCGGGGATGGCGGGGGCGAGCCTCGCCGCCGAGCTTGCCGGCCACGCCTCGGTCCTGATCCTCGAGGCGGAGAGCCAGCCCGGCTATCACAGCACCGGCCGCTCCGCCGCCTTCTGGTCGGAGACTTATGGCGGGCCGCTGATCCAGCCGCTGACCAGCGCCTCCGGGACCTTCCTCGCCGCGCCGCCGGCCGATTTCGCGGGCGCGCCGTTGCTCAGCCCGCGGGGCGCGCTGCACGTCGCCGAAACGGGAGGCGAAGCGGCGCTCGATGCGCTCGCCGCTGAGTTCGCCGGTTCGAACATCGTGCTTGAGCCGCTCGACCGCAAGGCGCTGGCGACGATACTGCCCGGTCTCAAACCGGGCTGGACGCGGGGACTGGCGGAGCCGAGCTGCGCCGACATCGACGTTGCCGGCCTGCACGCGGCTTACCTGAAGTGCGCGCGCGCGCGAGGCGCCGAGCTGGTCACCGACGCGTCGCTGCGCAGTGCGGCCCGAAGCAATGGCGGCTGGACGATCGAGACCGGTGCCGGTCGTTTCGACGCCGACATCCTCGTCAACGCCGCCGGCGCGTGGGCGGACGACGTGGCGCGGCGCGCGGGCGTTCGATCGCTCGGCATCCAGCCTTATCGGCGCACCATCGTCCAGGCGCGGATCGAGCCGCCGGCGCCGGCGGGGCTGCCCTTGGTCATCGACGCGGAGGGCCGTTTCTATTTCAAGCCGGAGGCAGCCGGGCGATTGTGGCTCAGCCCGCATGACGAGACGGCCTCCGATCCCTGCGACTGCGCGCCGGAGGAGATCGACGTCGCGCTGGCGATCGACGGGCTGGAGCGTATCGTCGACTGGCGGGTTGCCGCGGTCGAGCGGCGCTGGGCGGGCCTGCGCAGTTTCGCGCCGGACCGGCTGCCGGTCTACGGGTTCGCCGAGCCCGCCTTCTTCTGGTGCGCGGGGCAGGGCGGCTTCGGCATCCAGACCGCGCCGGCCGCGGCGAAGCTGGCCGCGGCGCTGCTGCTCGGCCATTCGCCCGGGATCGACCCGGCTCATTATTCGCCCGCGCGCTTCGCGAACTGAGCCGCGGCGGCGCAGGCGAGGGCATCGGCGCGTTCGTTCTCGGGATGGCCGGCATGGCCCTTCACCCAATGCCACTCGATCCGGTGCGGCCCGCAAGCCTCGACCAGCTCCTGCCAGAGCTCGGCATTCTTGACCGGCTTCTTGTCGGCGGTCCGCCAGCCGTTCTTTCGCCAGCCATGGATCCACCTGGTGATGCCGTCGCGGACGTAGAGGCTGTCGGTGTAGAGCTGGACCCGGCAGGGGCGGGTCAGCGCCTCCAGGCCGCGGATCGCCGCGAGCAATTCCATCCGGTTGTTGGTGGTCAGCGGCTCGCCGCCGGACAGCTCCCTTTCGCGGCCGCCGGCGCGGATCACCACGCCCCAGCCGCCGGGCCCCGGATTGCCCTTGCAGGCGCCGTCGGTGAAGATCTCGACGTCGGTCACGCGAAGAGGCCACGCCACAGAGAGTCATTCCGGCGGAAGCCGGAACCCATGAACACCGATTGACCCAGGTTTGCCGAGACCGTGTTCATGGACCCCGGCTTGCGCCGGGGTGACTCAGGAAGGTCGGGCGTCACGCCGCCTTCAGCGCGGCGGGGAGCTTGAAGACCATATTCTCCTCGATCCCCTCGACCGGCTCTTCGGTCACCCCGAACCGTTCCTTCAGCCGCTCGACCACCTCGCGGACCAGCACTTCGGGGGCCGAGGCGCCGGCGGTGATGCCGAGCGTCCGCACGCCCTCCAGCCAGGCGAAATCGACGTCGCTGCCGCGTGCGACCAGCCGGGCGCGGGCGCCGGCCCGCTCCGCCACCTCGACCAGCCGCAAGGAGTTGGAACTGTTCGACGCGCCGATCACCAGCATCGCGTCGCAGCGGCCGGCGATCGCCTTCACCGCCCCCTGCCGGTTCGAGGTCGCGTAGCAAATGTCCTCGCTGCGCGGCACCTGGATCGCCGGGAAGCGGCGGCGGAGGATCGCGACGATCTCCGCCGTGTCGTCGACCGACAAAGTGGTCTGGGTGAGGAAGGCGAGGCCGCCCGCCGCGGGCGGGCTCACGATCTCGGCGTTCGCCGCCGATTCGACCAGGGTCATGCGGCCCTCGGGCACCTGGCCGAAGGTGCCGATCACCTCGGGATGGCCGGCATGGCCGACGAAGAGAATATGCCGGCCCTGCGCGATCAGCCGCTCCGCCTGGCGATGGACCTTGGAGACGAGCGGGCAAGTGGCGTCGAGATAATTGAGGCCGCGCTCCGCCGCCTTGGCCGGCACCGCTTTGGGGACGCCATGGGCGGAAAAGACGACCGGCACGCCGTCCGGCACCTCGTCCAGCTCGCGCACGAAGATCGCGCCCTTGGCCTTCAGGGTCTCGACGACGAACTTGTTGTGGACGATCTCGTGCCGGACATAGACCGGCGCGCCATATTGCTCGAGCGCCAGCTCGACGATCCGGATCGCCCGGTCGACGCCGGCGCAGAAACCGCGCGGCGCGGCGATGAGCAGGGTGAGGGGCGGTTTGCGATCCATTGTCTGGCATTTAGGAGCGTGCGCCGCCATCGTCCACACCAGTTCCCCGGCGAAGGCCGGGGCCCAGGCGGCGCTATCGCGCCGTTCCTTGCTTAGGACTGGACCCCGGCCTTCGCCGGGGAGCAACAAATGGCGACGCCCGGTGCTTCCCGCCGACGTTGGATACGCGCGGCGGTTCATCGCTTGCTCAGCCCGAGCGCGCTTCCTATGATCGCGACGGCGCGCTAGGGACGCCGCCTGACATAGCTCATTTCTTTCGAGGTTTCCTTGCGCCCCTTCCGATCCAAAGCGGCCGCCGCCGCCCTCCTCGCCTTCGCCGTCGCCGGCTGCGCGCGCCCCGGCGACATCATGCAACAGGGCATTCTCACCGCCTATACGGCCTGCCCGCCGGTGGCGATCGCCGCGCCGACCGGCGACATCACCCTGTTCGATCCGGCGAACAGCCGCGATTCCACCGCGATCGACGTCGTCGCCCAGATTACCAATCTGCGCGGCACCTGCGACGAGACCGGCACCTATATCGTGACCAACGCGACCTTCGAGGTGCAGGCGCGCCGGCGCGACAACCGCGGCGCCCGCCAGGTGATCCTGCCTTATTATGCCAGCGTCGTGCAGGGCGGCAGCGCCGTCGTCGCCAAGCGGGTCAGCCGGGTCGCGCTCAATTTCGCCGACGGCCAGTACACGGCCGGGAGCACGGGCCAGGCGACCACCCAGGTGCTGCGCTCCGCCGCGACTTTGCCCGAGGACATCCGCCGCCAGATCACCCGCGAGCGCCGCGCCGGCGACCCGCTCGCCGCCGTCGATCCGCTCTCCGACCCCGCCGTCCGCGCCGCGGTCGATCGGGCCCGGTTCGAGGTGCTGGTCGGCTTCGACCTGACGGAAGAGCAGCTGCGGTACAACGCGACGCGGTAGGGCGTTGCGGATCATCGGCACGCTTCCTCGCCGCCCGTACCGTCACCCCGGACTTGATCCGGGGTCCACCTGCCTTTGCAGCGCTCGCCGCCTAGCTGGGCGGGAAGAACAGGTGGATGCTGGGTCAAGCCCGGCATGACGAAGGCGTGGCGCGTTCGACGTGCCCACTTCCTGCCTCCCAAGATAAGTTGAGGAAGTTGAGACTTGCCAAGAGGTGGTCATCGCTCCTCCTCTGACGTCGCCAGATCGTCCCAGAAATCCTCCGGCAGACGCTGAATTGTGCGGCTCTGCCAGGCGCGGGCGAGCTGGTCGTCGGTCCAGTCCCAGATTTGCGCCGTGTCGAGATCCGAGCTGTCGATCCCTTCTTCGCCCGGCGAGGCGGCGTCGTATCCGGCCTCATGCGCCGCCCGGCAGGCCTCGCGGCTGAACGTGAAGCACAGCGCCGTGCCACGACCGGCGGTGCTGCCGGCAGGATCGCCGCCGGCGGCCAGCCAGTGCATCAGGCCGCTGCGGTAAACGCGGACCCATTGATCGGCGTCCCATTCCGATTTCCTCGTAAAATCGATGTCGCTTACGTCGATCGTGTTCGGATCGACATCGAGATAGTCGGGGCAGCCGGACAGACGGGCGAGGGTCGTGAGCTCGGGATCGTTGTCCCGCCGCTTCAGCGGGGCGGAGACTTCCGGCTCCGGCTCGACCGGCCGCCGCGCGTCGACGAAAGCGTCGGCGTCGCCGCCGTCGGCGAGGCAATCGAGATAGTCGTCGAGACCTTCGGACAGGGCGCGGAGATGCGCGTCGCTTTCCCCCTCGCGCTCGGCGAGGCGGTCGAGCCGGGTCAGCATCGCCATGGCGAGGCGGTTGTCGTGATAATGATATTCGCTCACCACCTCGCCATCGCGCTTGCGGACCGAGACGCAGCCGGCGACGGCGCGGGACTGAAGCTCCGAGGCGATGCGGGCGCGGGCGCGGTGGACCAGGATCGCGTCCCACATCTTCGCGAAGGCGCGGCCCTGCCGCCGGTTGCGGAAGGCGTAGGCCGAAGCGGCGGAGAGGCCGGCGGCGCGGGCGGCGTGCTCGACCACGCCGACCGCGGCGAGATCGTGCAGGAAGGCGGCGATGGCGTCCGGCGTCCAGCCGTCATGGCGCGGCTTGCGGATGCCAGGCGGGAAGGTCTCGGCGAGCGTGTCGTTCAACTCGTCCGAGATCAGGCGCGTTTCCGGATTTTCCGGGAAATGATCCGGCAGATTGAAGGGAGAGGCGGGCTCATCGGTCGCCGCCTCGGGGGCGAGGGGGTTGGTGGTCTGCTCCATCGGGCAGGATAGGCCATAAAAGGAGGCGTGTAGGAAAGTGGTTTCGCTGGTGCGGCGGCTTTCGACCCAAATCGGACATAACGCTTCGGCTGTGGGCGGCTGGAGGCGGCCTTTCTTCACGCCTTCGTGGCCGAGTGATGGAGCGCGACAGGGCTGAGTTCGTGCGGCGCGACCGACTCATCAAGGAACGCGCGAAACACTGGAGAGAAGGTTGACTTGCGCAAGCTCCACCACGATTGAACACCCGGCTGATGGAAGTACATTTGGATGTGGTTCGACCACGGCTCCCATTCCGCCTCACCAAGGCGCCCTTTCCTGAACTGCAGGTACATATTTTCATAATGCTTGAAGAGCGCGAATAAGGCGGTCAGAAACCTCATCCGATCGGCGTCGTTCAGATCGGCGAACGTGGCGTTTGTGCTCAAGAGACCGGCGGTGAATGCCTCGGCGCTATCACCGATCACCTGGGCCAAGGCCATCCAATTCCCGGCGATCGCCTGTTCGGTTTGCGCGCGAGTCGCGTTAGCCTGCTCGCGCATCTGAAACCCGACAAAGATCAGCGATGCAAAGACTGCTACCGCGCCTGCGACCTGGCTCAACAGGGCGAGGCTCTCAAGCGTTATCCCTAACTGCGACATCGGCGCAACATAGCATGCTGGCGTGCGCGGTCACTATGGAAGCCGACGAGAAGGAACGAGAGGCGCAGAACCATTCGTCGCCAAGCGAGCTGATCGTAATTTGCCAGCGTAATGTCCGCTTTCCACCCGCAGCGGACGATCGGTCGTTCGATTGAGAAGAAGATGGACCCCGGATCAGGTCCGGGGTGACGAAGGGCTGGAGCGATTGACTCCTTTCCGCCCCTCCGCCATGCCGCCCGCGTCCATCAAGGACGCGCGGGAGAGGTCCGCCTTTGCCTTCGGGCGATGGTGGGCGCCGAAGGAGCAACCGCCCCGGAATCTCTCAGGCAAAAGGACCGCGCGGCCAAGGACGCTCTGGAAAGTGCCCTCCTTCGCCCTTCGGGGCTTCGGCGGGCCGCCGAAGGGGTAACCCGCCATAGCCTCGGCGAAGGCGGGGAAAGCTCTCAGGTTTCCGCGACAGAGGGGGCGCCGATTCAGGCTGGCGTGCGTTGCGCCAGAGGCGGCGTGACCGGAGCGGACGATGAGCGAAACCCAGGCGACCCTTCCCCTCGACGGCTGGCACCGGGCACGCGGCGCGCGGATGGTGCCGTTCGCCGGCTATGCGATGCCGATTCAATATGAAGGCATCATCGCCGAGCACAAGTGGACGCGGGCGAATGCCGGGCTGTTCGACGTCAGCCATATGGGCCAGATGATCGTCACGGGCACCGAGGCGGAGAAGGGGCTGGAGGCTTTGCTGCCGGCCGATCTCGGGCTGCTCAAGGACGCGAAGCCCAAATATTCGCTGCTGCTCAACGCCGAGGGCGGGATCATCGACGATCTGATGGTGACGCGGCGCGGCGAGCATTTCTACCTCGTCGTCAATGGCGCGGTGAAGGCGGGCGACATCGCGCATCTCGAGGCGAAGCTGCCGCGCGGCGTGTTGATCGACCATATGCGCGAGCAGGCGCTGCTGGCGCTGCAGGGGCCGAAGGCGGTCGACGCGCTGGCGCGGCTGGTGCCGGGGGTCGAGGCGCTGACCTTCATGACCGCCGGCGCTTATGAGATCGGCGGCGCGCGGGCGTGGATCAGCCGCTCAGGCTATACCGGCGAGGACGGGTTCGAGATTTCGGTGCCGGCGGCGGAGGTGACGCGGATCGCCGATCTGATCGCGGCCGAACCGGAGGTGAAGCCGATCGGGCTCGGCGCGCGCGATTCGCTGCGGCTGGAGGCGGGGCTGCCGCTTTATGGCCATGACCTCGATCATCATACCACGCCGGTCGAGGCGGATCTGACCTTCGCGCTGTCCAAGCGGCGGCGCGGCGAGGGCGGCTTTCCGGGCTGGGAGCGGATCGCCAGGGAGCTGGCCGACGGGCCGGTGCGCAAGCGCGTCGGGCTCGCAATCGAGGGCCGCCAGCCGGTGCGCGAGGGCGCGGCGGTGGTCGACGTTGACGGCGACGAGGTCGGCAATGTGACCAGCGGCGGCTTCTCGCCCAGCCTCGAGCGGCCGATCGCCATGGCTTATGTGCCGGCCGCCTCCGCCGAGCCGGGAGCCAGGATCAGGCTGGTCCAGCGCGACAAGCTCTTCACCGGCACGGTCACGCCGATGCCGTTCGTCCCCCACCGCTATCACCGCAAGGGAGCGCCGCAATGACGACCTATTACACCCAGGAGCATGAGTGGATCGCCGTCGAGGGCGACCAGGCGACGGTCGGCATCACCGATTATGCGCAGAGCCAGCTGGGCGACGTCGTGTTCGTCGAGGTGCCGGAAGCGGGCCGCGAAGTGAGCAAGGGCGGCGAGGCGGCGGTGGTCGAATCGGTCAAGGCGGCGAGCGACGTCTATGCGCCGGTCAGCGGCACCGTCACCGAGGGCAACCAGGCGCTGGCCGACCAGCCGGACCTGGTCAATTCCGACCCGGAGGGCGAGGGCTGGTTCTTCAAGCTGACGCTCGGCGACACCGGCGAGCTGGAAGGGTTGATGAACGCCGATCAGTACAAGGCCTATTGCGAGGGATTGTGAGGATCTCCGTTCCTTGTTCCCCGGCGGAGGCCGGGGCCCAGGAGCGCCGCGAGGCGCTTAATGGGAGGATGATTATCCGGCTTGCGCCGGCCTGGGCCCCGGCCTTCGCCGGGGAACTGCAACGATGGTGAATGTCACGTCTCAATGGTCGGCGAGCGACTATGCGGCCAATGCCGCCTTCGTGCCCGAGCTGGGTGCGGCGGCTCTGGCCCTGCTCAACCCGCGGCCGGGCGAGCTGATCCTCGACCTCGGCTGCGGCGACGGGGCGTTGACGGCAAGGATCGTGGCAGCAGGGGCGCGGGCGGTCGGCGTCGACAGCTCGGAGGAGATGGTGGAGGCGGCGCGGGCGCGCGGGCTGGAAGCCTATGTCGCCGACGCCGAGGCCGGCCTTGCCGGGCATGCCGAGCGGTTCGGGCGATTCGACGCCGTCTTCTCCAACGCCGCCTTGCACTGGATGACCGAGATCGAGGCGGTGGCGGCGGGCGTGTTCGCGGTGTTGAAGGAGGGCGGCCGCTTCGTCGGCGAGATGGGCGGGGCGGGCAATCTCGCGACGATCCGCGCCGCGCTGCGGGCCGAGCTTGAGGGGCGCGGCTATGCCATGCCGGCCGAGGACCCGGCCTGGTATCCGGACCCGGAGAGCTTCGCGAAGATCTATTGCGGCGCCGGCTTTGCGGCACTGCGTGCCGAATTGATCGAGCGGCCGACGCCGCTGCCGGCGGGGGTCGCCGGCTGGGTGAGGACCTTCCGCTCCGGGCTGCTCGACAGCCTGATGGTGCCTGAGTGGGAGCGCGATGAAATTGCGGCCTCGGTCGAGGCGCGCGTCGAGGACCAACTGCGCCAGCCGGACGACAGCTGGTGCGCGGATTATGTGCGACTGCGCTTCTGGATGCGGAAGCCGGAGTGAGAAAATCTCCCCTCCCGCAAGCGGGAGGGGAGGAATGGGAGACTTGAATGCGTTACCTGCCTCTTTCGGACGCCGACCGGCGCGAGATGCTCGGCGTCATCGGCGCCGGATCGATCGACGATCTGTTCGTCGACGTGCCGGATGCGGCGCGGCTCGACGGGGCGATCCACGACCTGCCGAATCATGCCAGCGAGCTGGCGGTCGAGCGGCATATGGGGCGCCACGCCGGGGCCAATCTGGCGGCGCGCGAGGCGCCCTTCTTCATCGGCTGCGGCGCCTATCGCCACCATATCCCGTCGAGCGTCGATCATCTGATCCAGCGCGGCGAATTTCTGACCAGCTACACGCCCTATCAGCCGGAGATCGCGCAGGGCACGCTCCAGGCCCTGTTCGAGTTCCAGACGCAGGTGGCGCGGCTCTACGGCCGCGACGTCGCCAACGCCTCGATGTACGACGGCTCGACCGCCTGCTGGGAGGCGATCGCGATGGCCGGGCGGGTGACGCGGCGAAAGAAAGCGGTGCTCTCCTCCGGGCTGCACCCGCATTATGTGTCGGTCGCCAAGACGATGGCGAAATTCACCGGCGATGCTTTGGAGCATGAGGCGCCGACGCTGGAGGCCGCGACGGACGTCGATGCGCTGGCGGTCGACGGCGACACGAGCTGCGTCGTCGTGCAATATCCCGACATCCTGGGCCGGATCGCCGACCTTTCCGCGCTCGCCGCGCGCTGCCACGAGCAGGGTGCGCTGCTTGTCGTCGTGAACACCGAACCGGTGGCGCTGGGGGCGATCAAGAGCCCTGGCGAGATGGACGCGGACATCGTCGTCGGCGAGGGCCAGTCGATCGGCGTCGGCCTCAATTTCGGCGGGCCTTATGTCGGCCTGTTCGCCTGTCAGGAGAAGTTCGTCCGCCAGATGCCGGGGCGGCTGACCGGCGAGACGGTGGACGCCAGCGGCAAGCGCGGCTTCGTGCTGACACTCAGCACCCGCGAGCAGCACATCCGGCGCGAGAAAGCGACGTCGAACATCTGCACCAGCTCGGTGCTCTGCGCGCTCGCCTGGACGATGCACATGACCCTGCTCGGCGAGAAGGGCCTCAGGCAATTGGCGGCGATCAACCATGCCAAAGCGGTCGCGGCGGCGGAGCGACTGTGCGAGGTGCCGGGCGTCCGGCTGCTCAATGAGAGCTTCTTCAACGAGTTCACCCTCGTCCTGCCGAAGGAGGCGCGGCCGGCGGTGCGGGAGATGGCGGAGGCCGGCGTGCTCGGCGGCGTCTCGCTCGGGCGGCTCTATCCGGACGAAGCGGGGCTGGCCAGCGGGCTGGTCGTCGCGGTGACCGAGACGGTGACGGAGGAGGATGTCGAGATTCTGGCCAAGGCGCTGACGGGAGTGCTGGCATGAGCATCAACCAGAGCGGATGGCGCCCCGAGATGGGCGGCGCGACGGCCGAAGCGGCCGGCACCTGGACCGGCAACAGGGCGCTGATGCTCGAGGAGCCTCTGCTGTTCGAGATCGGGGACACCGATGCCACCGGCGTGGATTTCGATCTTTTTTGTTCCCCGGCGAAGGCCGGGGTTCAGCCCCAAACAAACAACGGCGCGGCAGCGCCGCCTGGGCCCCGGCCTTCGCCGGGGAACAGGTTGGGCGGGCTCGAGCGCAATCGCGACATCGGCCTGCCCGGTCTCTCCGAGCCGGAGACCGTGCGCCATTACACCCGCCTGTCGCGGCAGAACTATGCCATCGACCTCGGCCTGTTCCCGCTCGGATCGTGCACGATGAAGCACAATCCGCGGCTGAACGAGAAGGTGGCGCGGATGCCGGGCTTCGCCGACATCCACCCGCTGCAGCCGGCCGACACGGTGCAGGGCGCCTTCGCGGTGATCCATGAGCTCGGCGAATGGCTGGTGAAGCTGACCGGCATGCACAGCGTGGCGATGAGCCCCAAGGCGGGCGCGCATGGCGAGCTGTGCGGACTGCTCGCGATCCGCTCGGCGCTGGAGGCGCGGGGCGACGCGCGCGCGGTGATCCTGGTGCCGGAGAGCGCGCACGGGACCAACCCGGCGACCGCCGCCTTCGCCGGCTATCGGGTCGAGAACATCCCGGCGACGCCGCGCGGGCGCGTCGACCTGGAGGCGCTGAAGGCGCGGCTGGGGCCGGACGTGGCGGCGGTGATGATCACCAACCCGAACACCTGCGGCCTGTTCGAGCCGGACATGATCGCGATCAGCGCGGCGGTCCATGAGGCCGGCGCCTTCGTCTATTGCGACGGCGCCAATTTCAATGCGATCGTCGGCCGCGTGCGGCCGGGCGACCTCGGCATCGACGCGATGCACATCAACCTGCACAAGACCTTCTCCACCCCGCATGGCGGCGGCGGGCCGGGCTCGGGGCCGGTGGTGTTCTCGGCCGCCCTGTCGCCCTTCGCGCCGCTCCCCTTCGTCGAGAAGCAGGGCAAGGCCTATGCCCTTGTCGAGGAGGAGACAGCGGAAGAGCATCACGGATCGAGCTTCGGCCGAATGACCGCCTTTCATGGCCAGATGGGCATGTTCACCCGGGCGCTGACCTATATATTGAGCCACGGCGCCGATGGCCTCAGGCAGGTCGCCGAGGATGCCGTGCTCAACGCCAATTATGTGCTGCGCAGCCTGGACGGGGTGCTCGACGCGCCGTTTGGGGCCAGCGGGCCGTGCATGCATGAGGCGCTGTTCAGCGACAAAGGCTTTGGCGGCGGGCTCTCGACGCTCGACCTCGCCAAGGCGCTGATCGACGAGGGCTATCATCCGATGACGATGTATTTCCCGCTCGTCGTCCATGGCGCGATGCTGGTCGAGCCGACAGAGACCGAGAGCAAGGCTGCGCTCGACCAGTTCATCGGCGCGCTGCGCAGCGTCGCCGAGCGGGCCAAGGCGGGCGATCAGAGCCTCAAGGCCGCGCCGGTTCACGCGCCAAGGCGACGGCTGGACGAAACGCTGGCGGCGCGAAAGCCCGTTCTGGTCTATAAAGAGCCGACACAGGCCGAAGCGGCGGAGTAACCGCCGCGCGAAGATGGGGAGGGAACATGCGCACAGCGGGATTCGCTTTGCTTGGTTTCCTCGGCGGGGCGTTGGCGGGGTTCGCCCTCGCCACCTTGGTCGTCATCCTCTGGTACGACGCGCTCGGCATCGGCGACCATGGCGGCGACGGCATGTCGGGCATGGCCACCTTCATCGTCCTGGCGCCGGCGTTGAGCCTGATCGGCGGCATCGCCGGGGCGGTCCTGCTCGGCCGGAAAGCGGGGGAGGGGACGAGATCGCCGGCGTTCGCGGTTGCCGCCGCGCTGATCGTCCTCCTCTTCGTCGCCCTGTTCGGCTTCAGCGGGATGTTCCTGTGAACCAGCGGCTCGACGCCTTCACCGACGCCGCCTTCGCCTTCGCGGTTACCTTGCTGGTGATCGGCGGCAGCGAGGCGCCGACATCGGTGGCGATGCTGCGGGCGGCGATGGCCGAAGTGCCGGCCTTCGCGATCGGCTTCGCAATCATCGCCATGTTCTGGTTCGCCCATGTGCGCTGGCGCCACTGTCGCGGCGAAGGCAGTTGGCTCTCGATGTTGCTGTCGGTGCTGCTCATCTTCCTCGTCCTGATCTACGTCCAACCGCTCCGGGCGATGGCGCGCTCGCTCAGCACCTTCCTGGGCGGAAGCGGGACGCCGTTCCAGGGCGCGGTCGGCGATCTCTTCTTCATCTACGGCCTCGGCTTCGTCGCGATGGCGGCGACCACCGCCTGCCTCTTCATGGAGGCGCAGCACAGCCCGGAGATCGACGCTGAAACGCGGGTGTCGGCGCGCGGCGAGGCGATCATCTGGCTGATCCTGGTCGCGACCGGCCTGGTCTCGATCCAGCTGACCTTCTTTCGCGCCACCGCCAATTTTTCGCCGATGGTCTATGCGACTTTGCCGATCAGCATCGGCCTCTTCACCTGGCGCTACGACTGGGGCGGGCGGCGCGCGGGCGGGCCGAAGGAGGAATGACCGACCATCGCCGCTCCGCGCCGCATGTCGCGCGCAACGCGGAGCCGATCGCCGAAGTGCTGCACGACATGCTCCCGGCGCG
>NZ_JBQTIN010000098.1:0-9633 GCF_052388015.1 Sphingosinicella sp. | reverse complement strand
AGCTGCTCGTGCCGAGCGTCAACCTGGAATATGGCCAGGCCTATCTCGAATATCTGCGCGACTTGCCCTCGACCGGCGGCCTGCTGCCGCGGGTGATCGCCTCCTACAATGCCGGGCCGGCGCCGATCGCGCTCTGGAACGTCCGCTTCGACCAGAGTGATCCTTTGCTGTTCCTCGAGACGATCCCGTACTGGGAAACGCGCGGCTATGTGCCGATCGTGCTACGGAACTACTGGATCTACGAGGAGCGGCCGGCCGATCGCTCGGTGAGCCGGCGGGCGCTTGTCCAAGGGCTGTGGCCGCGATTCCCCGGCATGAGTGGCGCGACCGCGGTTCGTCTCGCGCCCCGCCCGACCATTCCCGCATCGGCGCTCGCGGCGGGCCGCGACTGATCTTTGTTCTTGCTATGTTCTAGCGATCGGCGCATCCTTGCCGCATGCCACGGCCTGACGCGCGCGCCGGCCGGGGCGCGCCCGAGAATCGCACCCCGGACCGCTTCAACCTGCCGACCCGCGAGGCGGACGGCGACTGGCTCGACGCGCGCGAGGAGCTGGATGACGGCTTGCCGCCGCTGCGCACGACGGTAACCATCGAGCATCCCAGGACGATCATCTCCCGCAACCAGTCGCCTGACGTCGGCTTCGATCGCTCGATCAACCCCTATCGCGGCTGCGAGCATGGCTGCATCTACTGCTTCGCCCGGCCGACCCACGCTTTCCACGACCTCTCGCCGGGCCTCGATTTCGAGAGCCGACTGTTTGCCAAGCCCGACGCGGCGAAGCTGCTCCGCGCCGAGCTGGCGAAGCGGAATTACGCCGTCCGCCCCATCGCGCTCGGCACCAACACCGACCCCTATCAGCCGATCGAGGGCCGCTGGCGGATCACCCGCTCGATCCTCGAAGTCCTGCTCGAATGCAGGCACCCGTTCACGATCACGACCAAGTCGGACCGGGTGCTGATGGATCTCGACATCCTGCGGGAGGCCGCGCTCGATCGCCTCTGCTTCGTCGCTCTTTCAGTGACGTCGCTGACTCCCGCAATCGCGCGTACCCTCGAGCCCCGCGCCCCCGCTCCGGGCAAGCGGCTGGCCGCGGTGAAGGCGCTTCGCGAGGCCGGCATTCCGGCCTGGGTCTCGATCGCACCGGTGGTGCCGGCGATCACCGATCATGAGCTGGAGCATATCGTCGAGGCGGCGGCCGAGCACAAAGCGCTCGGTTGCTTCTATCTGCCGGTGCGCCTGCCCTACGAGGTCGCGCCCCTGTTCCGCGCCTGGCTCGACGAGCATTATCCCGATCGCGCCGCCAAGGTGATGGCGATCATCAATTCCATGCGCGGCGGCAGGGACAACGATCCCAACTTCTTCAGCCGGATGCGCGGCCAAGGGCCGTGGGCGGCCTTGCTCAAGGCGCGCTTCGAACGGGCGATCCGCAAACACGGCCTGAACCGCGAGCGCCATAAGCTGCGCACCGACTTGTTCCAACCGCCCGAAGGCGCGCAGGGGCGGCTTTTCTAGCGGCGACACCCCCGCGCCTGCGCCAGACCGCGCAGGAAGCCGCGGCGGGCAAGGCCGGCGTCGACCGCCGCCTGCATCCGGCGGTCGGCCTCGGCCGAGCCGCTGAGCTCGCGCACCACGCCGCGGAAGGGGATGATCGTGTTGACGACAGCGCGACCGCCCGCCTCGGCGATGCGGCCGGCGCGGCTGCCCTGCCGTTCGGACGGCGCGTCGAAATCCCGGCCCAGCGCGCCGTCGAAGTCGCGCAATTCGCGGACGATGCCGGCGCAATTGCGGGTGCCGGCCAAGCTGTAAGGGCCGGCCCGAGCGCTCTCTAGCACCGAGGGGATCGTCGCCCGCCGAAGCCCCACGTCGCGCGCGGGCTCGGTGGCGATCCGCTCGACGCGCTCGCCGGTTGAGCCGGGCTCACGCGCTGTGCCCTGTGCCGACGCGGCGCTGCCGACGCATAGGTAGGCCAGCGCTGCAAATTTGAAGATGAGCCTCATGGTAGTCCCCATCGATGCGCGCCCGTTATGATCGCGCGACAACGGGAGTCTAGACCGTCGGTCTGGGCGGGATCCACCTAGTTGTCGTTGAGACCATAAGGCGCCCTCGTGCGCAGCCGTTCTTTCCAAGTGGCTTCGATGCGAACCACTTCAGCTTCGGGCAGGTCGGGTGAGACGCGCTGCAGAATTGAGAAGCGCAGATTCACGGGATCGCGGGACCGCAGCAGCTTGTTTCCGCCATGTCCGGTACGAGAATAGCCCAGCCAGCGCTGGAAAATATTCTCCGTCCCATAGGCCGACCCCACATATTGGCCACCATCGCTCTGATCGATGATCAGATAGATTCCGCGCCAGTGACTGAGCGCCGTCCGCCAGCTCGATGGTAAAACGCCCAACTCGTTCCAAGCCAGCGTGATTTCCTCCCACGGCGGCATGGCGGGCGTCAGCAAATTTTCCTCTGCAATCGCCTCGATCGGAAATTCGTTGCGGTCGGCCCATCGATACCACGACCGCTCAAGCCCAGGCCATCCGACGACAAGGCGGCCGCGCCAAGCAGGTTGCCATTCGGTGAGCGCCAGCTTGAATTCGAGCACGGTGCTGCGCCCAGCCGTAGCCTTCATGCCCTCAAGACCGAGCGACATAAGCTCGCGATGCAGCGGGCGGCCGAGACATTGCGCGACCGTGAGAGAACGATGCGAAACAACATCGTAAAATCCAACGAAAAGCGCCTGTTTTGGGCGGTAGCGGATGAACGACGCTAAATAGCGCGCCCGCGTCAGCGCAGACTCCGTATTCGCTCCATGAGTGCTCTGATAGCAGTCGAAAAGATCCGGGCGCTCGGCTGCGATCCACGAAAAGCGCCGGTTTAGCGACGCCTCCTTGGGCCGATGGCGGAAAACCAACACTTCTTTGGGCTCGATGCCACCTAGCCGAAGCACTTGGTTCAGCGTCAGAGGCTCCGAGGAGGTCACCCTAGCGCCTTCTTCAGCAGTTCGTTGACCACCGCAGGGTTGGCCTTGCCCTGCATCGCCTTCATCGTCTGGCCGACGAAGAAGCCGAACAGGGCCTCCTTGCCGCCGCGATACTGTTCGAGCTGGCCCGGGTTGTTGGCGAGCACCTCGGCGATCACCGCCTTGATCGCGTCGGTGTCCGAGGTCTGCTTGAGGCCGCGCTCCTCGACGATCCTGGCCGGGTCGTCGCCGGTTTCGAGCATGATCTCGAACACCTGTTTGGCGAGTGTGCCGGACAGCGTGCCGTCGGCGGTGAGGCGGATCAGCTCGGCGGCCTGCGCGGGGCTGACCGGGCTGTTCTCGATATCCTTGCCGAGCCGGTTGAGCGCACCGAACAGCTCCGACGTCACCCAGTTCGCGGCGCGCTGCGCCTGATCGGGCGCCAACCTGGCCAGCACCTCTTCGAACCAGCGGGCGGTGGTCACGTCAGCGGTCAGGACACCGGCATTGTAGGGCGTGAGGCCAAGCGCCTGCTCGTATCGCTGCCGCTTGGCGTCGGGCAGCTCGGGCAGGCTGGCGCGACATTCTTCCAGGAATGCGTCGCTCAGCTCCACCGGCAACAGGTCCGGATCGGGGAAATAGCGGTAATCGTGCGCGTCTTCCTTGGAGCGCAAGGCGCGCGTCACGCCCTTATCCGGATCGAACAGGCGGGTTTCCTGGACTACCCTGCCTCCATTTTCGAGAACTTCGATCTGGCGGAAAATCTCATGGTGAATAGTTGCCATAATGAAGCGCACCGAATTGACGTTCTTGGTCTCGGTGCGCGTACCCAACGGATCGCCACGGCGGCGCACCGACACGTTCACGTCGGCGCGCATCGAGCCCTGCTCCATATTGCCGTCGCAGGAGCCGACATAGCGCAAGATCGCTCTCAGCTTCCGGACATAAGCTCCTGCTTCTTCAGGCGAACGCATGTCCGGCCGCGAGACGATCTCCATCAGCGCGACGCCGGAGCGGTTGAGATCGACATAGGAAGAATTCGGGTGCTGATCGTGCATCAGCTTGCCCGCATCCTGCTCGACATGGATCCGCTCGACGCCGATCGTCTTGGTCGCCCCGCCCTCCAGATCGACCTCGATCGCGCCTTCGCCGACGATCGGGTGGTAGAGCTGGCTGATCTGATAGCCCTGTGGCAGATCGGCGTAGAAATAGTTCTTGCGGTCGAAGCGGGACCAGGGGTTGATCCGGGCGTTGAGCGCCATGCCAGTGCGCACCGCTTGCCGCAGGCACTCCTCGTTCGGCACCGGCAGCATGCCCGGCATCGCCGCGTCGATCAGGCTCACCTGGCTGTTCGGCTCGGCGCCGAATTCGGTGGCCGCACCGGAAAAGAGCTTGGTATGCGAAGTGATCTGAGCGTGAACTTCCAAGCCGATTACGGCCTCCCATAGTTCACCATCAGGGCTCTTAAAGTAGGTATCGGTCGCCATCACCACCAAGCCTCCGGGCGCGCGGTGAAGCCGGCGCGTTCTTCGAGCGCGAGGCCGGCGTTGAGGACAGTCTGCTCGTCCAGCGCCCTGGAGACGATCTGCAGGCCGAGCGGCAGGCCCTGGCCGTCGAGCCCGGCGGGTACCGACATAGCGGGCAGGCCGGCAAGGCTGGCCGGGACCGCGAAGACGTCATTCAGGTACATGGCGATCGGATCGGCGCTCTTCTCGCCCAGTGCGAAAGCGGCGCTCGGCGCGGTCGGCGTCAACAGCAGGTCGCATTTCGCCCACACCTGCTCGAAATCGCGAGCGATCAGCGCGCGGACCTTCTGCGCCTGGTTGAAATACGCGTCGTAGAAGCCGGCGGAGAGCACATAAGTGCCGATCATGATCCGCCGCTTCACCTCGGCGCCGAAGCCGGCGGCGCGGGTCGCCTCGTACATGTCGTTCAAGCCGCCCTGCTCCGGCTGGACGCGCAGGCCGTAGCGGACGCCGTCATAGCGGGCGAGGTTGGACGAGGCCTCGGCCGGGGCGATGATGTAGTAGGTCGGCAGCGCATATTTCGTGTGCGGCAGCGAGACCTCGACGATCTCGGCGCCCGCGTCGCGCAGCCAGTCGATGCCCTGCTGCCAGACCGCGTCGATCTCGACGGGCACTCCGTCAATCCGATATTCCTTGGGAATGCCAACCCGCTTGCCCTTGAGATTGCTGGAAAGATTTGCCTCCCACTGCGGCACTGGCAAATCGAGCGAGGTTGAATCCTTGCGGTCGAAGCCGCTCATCGCCTCGAGCATGATCGCGCAATCGCGCACGTCCTTCGCCATCGACCCGGCCTGATCGAGCGAGCTGGCGAAGGCGACGATGCCCCAGCGTGAGCAGCGGCCATAGGTCGGCTTGATGCCCGAAATGCCGACGAAGGCGGCGGGCTGGCGGATCGAGCCGCCGGTGTCGGTGCCGGTGACGCCGGGCGCGAGCCGGGCCGCCACCGCCGCCGCCGAGCCGCCCGAGCTGCCGCCCGGCGCCAGCGGCGCATTGCCGCCGTCGCTCCGCCGCCAGGGCGAGATGACGGGGCCGTAGCCGCTGGTCTCGTTCGACGAGCCCATCGCGAACTCGTCCATGTTGAGCTTGCCGAGCATGCCCGCGCCGGCCGCGAACAGCTTGGCGCTGACACTGCTCTCATAGACCGGCTTGAAGCCTTCCAGGATGCGGCTGCCGGCTGTGGTCTGCACGCCCTCGGTACAGAACAGATCCTTGATGCCCAGCGGCACGCCCGAGAGCGGCTTCAAGTCGCCCGAGGCCCGCGCCGCATCCGCTGCATCGGCGGCGGCGAGCGCATGCTCCGGCGTCTCGACCACGAAGGCATTGAGGCCCCGCGCCTTCTCGACCGCGCCAACGAAGGCGGTCGCAACCTCGCGGGCGCTGAACGCGCCGTCCTTCACGCCGTCGCGTATTGCGGCGACGGTCAGATCGGTGATCGTCGTCATTCGATCACCTTCGGCACGGCGAAGAAACCATGCTCGGCGTTCGGCGCGTTAGCGAGCACTTCATCACGGATACCGCCGTCGGTGACGATATCGTCGCGGAAGCGCAGATGATTGGGAATCACCGCCGTCATGGGCTCGACGCCGCTGACATCGACCTCCCCCAGCTGCTCGATCCAGCCGAGGATGTTGGACAGTTCCGGCGCAAGCGCGCTCACCTCCTCATCGCTGACGGCGATGCGGGCGAGCCTCGCGATATGGCGCACGGTGGCGGCGTCGACTGACATGGAGCGGGCGGCTAGCACCCCTGCTGCACTGCGGCAAGGCGAGGCCGCTCAGGCGTTCGGCGGCATCTCGTAGCGCATCGCGCCCACGTCATTTCCTTCTGTATCGAGGAAGCGGATCAGGGTGCCGACGGTGGGGATATGAGCGGGCGGCATCGTCACGGAGCCGCCATGGGCGGCAACCGCCGCCGCGATCGCCTCGACATCCTCTACCGCAAAGGTCGGTTCGAAGCCGTTGAGGCCCGTGCCGCTTCGCGGTTCGTGCCGCTGGTGCATCAGCCCGCGAACGCCGGGATCGGCGTCGTCGCCGGTCTGGATCAGGTAGAAGCCCGGCGGCCCCCAGGGCTCGAACCGCCAGCCGAACACGGCGGTATAGAAAGCGATGGCCCGGTCGATCTCATCGACGTGGATGGCGAAGGAAGCGAGATTGGCTGGCATGGCCGCAGTCTAGGCGCGCTGGCGGCGATGGCTCAATCCCGCTAATACGGCAAATTATGTTGCAAAAGCGTCACTCACTGGCCGATGAGCCGCATTTGATCGTCCGCAGTCTCGACGTCACCTATGGCTTGGGCACTCGCAGCGGCGGCCACGCCCATCCCTGGCACCAGCTCATATATGCCTCGGCGGGCGTGCTGACCGTGCGGACCGGGAATGGCGCCTGGGTGCTGCCGGCCGGCCGCGCGCTCTGGGTGCCGGCCGGCATGGCGCACGACGTGCATTTCGTCAGTGCGGCCCGGCTGCGGACCCTCTACCTGCGCCCGGAGCTTTGCGGGCCGCAGCCCGAGCAGATCGGCGTCGTCACGGTCTCCCCGCTGCTGAGCGAGCTCATTCTGCGCGCGACGCGCCAGGGAATGCTCGACGGCCGGGAGCGGGCGGACGCCGCGCTCGCCACCCTGATCCTCGACGAGTTCCGCCAGTCCGGCGCGCCGCCCTTCCAATTGCCGCAACCGCGCTCGGCCGAAGCGCGGCGGGCGGCGGACCTGATCGCGGACGGCGATGTCACCGGCACGACGGCGCTGGCGCGGGTGGCCGGACTCGGCAAGCGCACGCTGGAACGGCGCTTCCGGGACGAAACCGGCATGGGCCCCGCACAGTGGCGCTGCCGCCGGGCGTTCCTGGCCGCGGTCGAGCAACTCGCGGCCGGCGCCAGCGTGAAGGCGGTCGCGGCCGCCGCCGGCTATGCCAGCCCCAGCGCTTTCGTAGCCGCCTTCCGTCGCGCATTCGGAGTCACGCCTGGGCGCTATTTCACCGGCGCCTGAAGCCGTCGGGCTTGCCAGTGCGGCGCGTATCGGCTTCACGCACGGACATGCCGGACAAGCGCCGCAGCCCCGCCGGCTGCTTCCTGAAGATCGTCGCCGCCCTCATCATCCTCGTGCTCGCCGGGGCGCTGCTTTACCGTGTCTTCGAGCGCCAGCTGATGGAGCTCGCCTTCGTGCCCTCCGCGGACTTTCAGGAGGTGCCGATGCCGGCCGGCGCCAATTATGCGCAGGCGGCGCTCTGGATCGCGCGGCCGGACATCGCCGGCAATCCGGCGCTTTGGGCGCCGCGAGGCTTCAGCCCGACGACCAGCCCGCGCGTCTCCGTCTTCTTCGTCCACCCGACCAGCTTCCTGGAGCGCAGCGCCTGGAACGCGCCGCTCGACCATCAGGATTCGCAGACTCGGGCGGCGCTTTTCGTCCGCAGCCAGGCGAGCGCCTTCAACGCCGTCGGCGCGATCTGGGCGCCGAAATACCGTCAGGCCACCTTCGGCGCCTTCCTGACCGGCCAGCAAGAGGCGCAGCAGGCGCTCGACTTCGCCTATCGCGACGTGCGCGCCGCTTATGATGCGTTCATTCGACAGGCGCCGGCCGACCGCCCGATCATCCTCGCCGCGCACAGCCAGGGCAGCCTGCATCTGATGCGGCTGCTGCAGGAGCGGGTGCGCGGCGCGCCCGAAGCGGGGCGGATCGTCGCCGCCTATGTGATCGGCTGGCCGGTGTCGGAGACGGCTGACCTCCCCGCCATCGCCCTTCCCGCCTGTGAACGGCCCGATCAGGCGCGCTGCCTGCTCTCCTGGCAGAGCTTCGCCGAGCCCGCGGACCCGGCCCAGGTCACCGAAGTCTATGACGCCAGCGCCGGCCCCGGTGGCGTCTCGCGCGCCGGCTCGGCGATGGTCTGCGTCAACCCGCTGACCGGCGCGCGCGGCGGCGCGGCGCCGGCCCAGAGCAATGGCGGCACGCTCGTCCCCAATGCGGATTTCAGCGACGCCGAGTTCAGTCGCGGCGCGGTCGGCGCCCGCTGCGGCGAGCGCGGCTTCCTGCTGCTCGGCGACCAGGCCGCGCTGCCGGACATGGGCGCCTATGTGCTGCCGGGGAACAATTATCACGTCTACGATTACGCCCTGTTCTGGGCGAACCTCCGCGCCGATACCGAGCGGCGGCTGGCGGCGTTCGAGGCACGCCGATGATACTCGACCGCGCTCCCGATTTCCGCGCCCTGCTGTCCAACGGGGGGCGGCTGATCGGCCTCGACGTCGGCACGAAGACGATCGGCGTCGCGCTCTGCGACTCGGGCTGGACGATCGCCAGCCCCGCGACCCTGATCCAGCGCACCAGATTCGCGGCCGACAAGGCGGCGCTGGCGGCGCTGATCGAGGCTGAGCGGGTGGCAGGCATCGTCCTCGGCCTGCCGCTCAATCTCGACGGCAGCGATTCCCCGCGCACCCAGTCGGTCCGCGCCTTCGCGCGCAACCTGCTGCCGCTCGGCCTGCCGATCCTGCTCTGGGACGAGCGCTGGTCGACCCAGGCGGTGACCCGCACTCTGATCGACGCCGACGCCAGCCGGGCGCGACGGGCCGCGCTGGTCGACAAGATGGCCGCCGCCTACATCCTCCAGGGCGCGATCGACGCGCTGACGAGCATTCCCCCCATGTAACGATTGCCAAGCCGGCCAAAGCGAGTCAGGCTCCCCGCTCCACCGGGAGGGGAATCGACATGAAGAGATTATTGCTGACCAGCGTGGCCGCGCTCGCCGCCGCCTCGCTTTCCGCCTGCAACGTGCAGGTCACGCCGCCGCAAAACACCACGAGCGCAGCGCCGGCCGCGCCGGCCGCTCCGGCCCAGCCCGCCGCGCCAGGCCAGCCCGCACCAAGCGGCAACCCTCCGCCGAGCGCCGAAGTCCTGCCGGGCCAGGCGCGGCAGAATTTCACCGTCAACAATCAGACCGGGCATATCGTGGTCACGCTCAACGTCTCGGCCTCCAACGACAACAATTGGGGTCCGGACATTCTCGGCGCCCAGATCCTGCAGAACGGCCAATCGGCCGAGGTCACCTTCGGCCGGAACGAGTCGTCCTGCCTGTGGGACATCCGCGCCACCTATGACGACGGCGGCACGACCGACGTCCGCCAGGTCAACCTGTGCGAGGTGGCGACCGTCAACCTGATCCCGGGTTGATC
>NZ_JBQTIN010000097.1:0-23818 GCF_052388015.1 Sphingosinicella sp. | reverse complement strand
CCGCCGTCCTCGCGCTTATCGACCAGCATCACGCCCGGCGCCTCGCGCAGGATCGCCTGCGCCTGTTCGGCCGACATCTCGTCCTCGAACTCGATGTTGATCGCTTCCGAATGGCCGACGAAGACCGGCACGCGGACGCAGGTCGCGGTGACCTTGATCCTGGGATCGAGAATCTTCTTGGTCTCGACGACCATCTTCCACTCCTCCTTGGTCGAGCCGTCGTCGAGGAAGTCGTCGATATGCGGGATGACGTTGAAGGCGATCTGCTTGGTGAACTTCACCGGCGTGTTGGCATCGCCGACGAAGATGTTGCGGCTCTGCTCGAACAATTCGTCCATCCCCGCCTTCCCGGCGCCGGAGACGGACTGATAGGTCGCGACCACCACCCGCTTGATCCGCGCGACGTCGTGCAGCGGCTTCAACGCCACGACCATCTGCGCCGTCGAGCAGTTCGGGTTCGCGATGATGTTCTTCGCCCGATAGAGATCGATCGCCTCCGGGTTCACCTCCGGCACGATCAAAGGCACGTCCGGGTCCATCCGGAACAGCGACGAATTATCGATCACGGTACAGCCGGCCGAGGCTGCCCTGGGGGCATGGATTTTCGAGGCCGCCGAGCCGCAGGCGAAAAGCGCCATGTCCCAGCCGGAAAAATCGAAATGGTCGATATTCTGGACCTTCAGCTCCCCGCCGCTGTCGCCGAAGTCGATGATGTCGCCGGTCGAACGCGGGCTCGCCACCGCCGCGACCTCATCGACCGGGAATTGCCGCTCGGCGAGGATGTTGAGCATCTCGCGCCCGACATTGCCGGTGGCTCCGACGACCACGACCCGATAGCCCATCATTCATCTCCGCTCGATTGCAGGGCGATCTAGCGATTGGCGGCCCGGGAACCAAGGGCCACGGAACGAACTTTGTGCTATGAGCGACTCTCTCGGCCGCAGGAGACATCCGATGGCAGCCACACTCACAGCCACACCAGTCGCGCCGGAGATACCGGTCCGCACGATCGATGCGGGCGACCTCAACGCGGCGCTCCGCGAAGGCCTCGCCGATTTTCGCGAGAAGCGCGGCGACATTTTCATCGTCGGGCTCATTTATCCGATCATCGGCTTCGCCGCGGCGGCGCTGTCGCTCGGCGGCGCGTTCGTCCCGCTTTTCTTTCCCATCCTCGCCGGCGTCGGTCTGCTCGGCCCGGTGGCGGCGCTCGGTTTCTACGAGCTGGCGCGGCGGCGCGAGGCGGGGCTGGAATCGACCTGGTCGCATTTCTTCGACGTGGCGAAGCGGCCCGCATGGGAGTCGATCCTGGGGGTCACGGGCATCCTGCTCGTGATCTTCCTGGTCTGGGTCGCGGTCGCCTGGGTGCTCTATGCCGCCTTTCTGGGCGCGGCGCCGGCGACGCCGGGTGATTTCCTGACCGCCTTGTTCACCACCAGCCGGGGCTGGATGCTGATAGTCACGGGCAATCTGGTCGGCGCCGCGTTCGCCTGGGCGGTGCTGATGCTCAGCGTCGTCTCGCTGCCGATGCTGGTCGACCGCGATACCGACGCGCGGACGGCGCTGTCGACCTCGATCCGCGCGGTGCGCGCCAATCGCGGTATCATGCTGCGCTGGGGCATCACGGTCGCCGCCTTGCTGGCGCTGGGCGCGATTCCGGCCTTTGTCGGGCTGGCCTTCGTCCTGCCCTGGCTCGGCTACGCCACCTGGCATCTCTACACCCGCCTGGTGGACCGAAGCGCGATCCCGCAACAGGCGTGACCCGGTCCCGGCAGGCTCTCGCCTGAGCCCGCGCATCTGCTATGCCCTCTCGGCAAGGGGGCGGGCATGATGCGAGCGGGGCTGATCCTGACGGGCGCGATTGCGCTGCTGCTCGCCGCGATGGCGGTGAAGGGCATGCTGATCGTCCTGCCCTCGCCGCCCGCGACGCAGAGTGGCGTGGACTTCGACGCGAACCGCGCCGCCGCGCGGCTCCAGCGCATATTGGGCGACGAGCGGCCGCATCCGGTCGACAGCGCCGCGAACGATGCGGTCCGCGACCGGCTGATCGCCGAGATGCGGAGCGTCGGCCTCAGCCCGCGCATCACCGACGACTTCGCCTGCAACAGCTTCCAGCGCAGCCGCTCCGTCTCCTGCGCCCGGGTGCGCAACCTCGTCGCGACGATCGGGCCGGAGCAGGGCCGGCATCTGCTGCTCGTCGCCCATTATGACAGCACCTTCGTCGGGCCCGGCGCGGGCGATGCGGGAATTGGCGTCGCGACCTTGCTCGAAACCGCGGCGCTGCTGCGCGATCAGCCGCTGACTCGCCCCGTCACCTTCCTGTTCAACGAGGGCGAGGAGATGGGCCTGCTCGGCGCCCGCGCCTTCCTGGACCGCGATCCTCTTCGGGAACGAATCGATACGCTCATCAATCTCGAGGCGCGCGGCGTGAACGGCCCGGCCTTCATGTTCGAGACCAGCCGGCCGAACGCTGCCGCGATCGCGCTCTACCACGCCTCGTCCCCGCGCCCGGTCGCCAACTCGCTGACCACCGGCCTTTATGCCCTGATCCCCAATTCGACCGATGTGACGGTCTTCAACGCGGCACCGTGGACGATCCTCAACTTCGCGATCATCGGCAACGAGACACGCTATCACAGCGCCGGCGATGATCTGGCCGCGCTCGACCGGCACAGCCTCCAGCATATGGGCGAGCAGACGCTGGCGGCGGCGCGGCTCGTCGCGTCCGGCGGCGCGCCGGCGGCGGAAGGCGAATGGCTCTACGCGGATCTGCTCGGGCGCGTGATGGTGACGATGCCGATGCTGGTGGGCCTCGGGCTGCTCGCGCTGCTCGTCGCCTTCATGGCTGTGATCGTCTGGCGGCGGCGCGCCTTCGGCCGGCCGTTGCTCGCCATGATCGTCGGCGTTGTCGGATCAGCGGCTTTCGCATGGATCGGCCAGGCCTGCGTCGGCCTGCTGCGCGACGGCGATTATTGGCGCGCCTGGCCGCTCGTCGCCAGCACCGCAGCCTATGCCTCGGCGATTGCCGCCATCCTGCTCGCGTTCAGGCTGATCGCCCGTGACGCCGATCCCATTCGCATGCGGCCCGCCTTCTGGCTGCTCTTCACTTTGCTCGGCGCGGCGCTGTCGGTGCTTGCGCCGGGCGGGGCGATCTTCTTCATCGGCCCGCCCCTGCTCGCCGCGCTCGGCATGGCCGCCTCTCGCTGGAGCCCGGCGGCCGAGCGCATCGGCGCCATTCTCGCGCTGCTCTTGCTCTACCTCACCTTCGGCGTCTCGCTCGGCATGTTCGAGGAGCTGATGAACAACGGCCCGCACTGGATGTTCGCGCCACTCGGCGCGCTCATCCTGATTCCGGCATTGATCGAGCTCGCGCCGCTGATCGCCCGCATCCGCACCGCCTTCATCTGGGCGGGCGCGGCCGATCTCGTCCTGATCGGCTGGGCGGCGGTGGCGCTCAAGCCGGCCTACAGCGCCGATCGCCAGCAACTCTACGGCATCGAATATGTCTGGGACGCCGACGCGCGGAGCGGCCGCTGGGCGGTCAACAATGACGGCGCGGCGGTGCCCTACGAAGCAGCGTGGGAGCGGGCCGAGCTGCCTTATTCGACCCGGCGGCGATGGGTGACGACTGCCGCTTCCCTGCCCATCCGGGCGCCGACGCTGACAGTCATCGGACGGGGTCGCACGGGCGATGGGCGCCATCTGCGGCTGCGCCTCGCCACCAACGGGGCGGAGGTCGTGACCTTGATCGCGCCGGCGGTAGCGCGGCTCAGCTTCCTCGCCGGGCCGGGCGGTCGGATGGGCGCCGGGCCAGAGGAGCGGGTCACCTTCCGCTGCATCGGCCGCAGCTGCGACGGCGCGACCTTCGACGTGCTGATCGAGCGCGCGGAGCCAGCGACCATCACGATCGTCGGCACCCGCGTCGGCCTGCCGAACGAAGCCGCGCCGCTCGTCGCCGCCCGTCCCGCGACGGCGCGGCCGCAATATGCCACCGACTCGACAATCGCGTTCGCGCGGCTGCGGCTTTAGGGCTCACCCGAAATCGGCTAATCCCCGCGCGTGGCCGATCTCTTCCAGGACGATCTTCCGCCGGCACCGGCGCAAGCGCCGTCGGACAATGCGCCGCTCGCCGATCGCCTGCGGCCGCAGCGGCTCGACGACGTCGTCGGCCAGGAGCATCTGACCGGCCCGGACGGCGCGATCGGCCGGATGGTCGCCGCCGGCAAGCTCGCCTCGATGATCCTCTGGGGGCCGCCTGGCACCGGCAAGACCACGATCGCCCGCCTGCTCGCCGATGCGGTGGGGATGCGCTTCGTCGCCATTTCCGCCGTCTTCTCCGGCGTCGCCGACTTGAAGAAGGTGTTCGCCGAGGCGCGCGAGCATCTGCGGATCGGCAAGCAGACGCTGCTGTTCGTGGACGAGATCCATCGCTTCAACCGCGCCCAGCAGGACGGCTTCCTGCCCTATGTCGAGAACGGCACGGTCGTGCTGGTCGGCGCGACGACTGAAAATCCGTCGTTCGAGCTGAACGCCGCGCTTCTCTCCCGCGCTCAGGTTCTGATCCTGAACCGCCTCGATGCTGGCGCGCTGTCAAAGCTGCTTGAGCGTGCCGAGGAGCTTGAGGGACGGCCGCTGCCGCTCGCCCCGGCGGCGCGCGAGGCATTGGTCGCCACCGCCGACGGCGACGGGCGCTTCCTGCTCAATCAGGCCGAGACCCTGTTCTCGATCGAGATCGAAAAGCCGCTGGAGCCGGCCGAGCTGGCCGCTTTGCTTCACCGCCGCGTCGCGGTCTATGACAAGGACCGGGAGGGGCATTACAACCTCATCTCCGCGCTGCACAAATCGATCCGCGGTTCGGATCCGCAAGCGGCGCTTTATTATCTCGCGCGGATGCTCGTCGCCGGCGAGGAGCCGCTTTATCTGCTCCGCCGCCTCACCCGTGCCGCGTCGGAAGATATCGGCCTCGCCGATCCCAATGCGCTGGTCCAGTGCATCGCCGCCAAGGACACCTACGATTTCCTCGGCTCGCCCGAGGGCGAGCTCGCGATCGTCCAGGCCTGCCTCTATCTCGCCACCGCGCCCAAATCGAACGCCGCCTACAAGGCGATGGGCGCGGCCTGGCGCAGCGCGAAGGAGACCGGCTCGCTGATGCCGCCGAAGAACATCCTCAATGCGCCCACGAAGCTGATGAAGCAGATCGGCTACGGCAAAGGCTATCAGTACGATCACGATGCCGAGGAAAGCTTTTCCGGCGACAATTACTGGCCCGAGGAAATGAGCCCGCAGACCTTCTACGAACCGACCGACCGCGGCCTGGAGAAACGGATCGCCGAACGCATGGCCTGGTGGGAGGAAAGACGAAAGGCGCTGCGCGATGAGTGAACGGATCGACAGCTGGGAGAAAGCGGTCGCTTTCGCCCTGTCGCTGCCCGACACCGAGCTTTCGCGCAGCTATGGCCAATCCGCGGTCAAGGTCGCGTCCAACGGCCGCGTCTTCCTCTACGCCAGCCGCGAGCCCGACACTTCGTTCGGCATGGCGATCGATCTCGACACGATCGAGATGCTGAAGGAGACCGGTCCCGAAACCTTCTGGCAGACACCCCATTATATCGGCTGGCCCGGCGTTCTCGTGCGCTTCGACAGCCCCGATCCGGAGCGGGTGCGGGCGATGATCGAGCGCTCGCGCGACTGGTCCGCGGCGCGGCCGAAGGTGAAACCGCGGAAGAAGAAGTGACGCCCCGTTTCCGCCATTTCGCGGTCGCCGATTGGTCCGGCGCCAAGGGCGAGCGTCAGAAGGGCATCGCGATCGCGATCTGTTCGGTGGGCGCGGAAGCGCCGTTACTCGTGCGGCCCGATCGCGTCTGGTCCCGCGAGGACGTGCTCGCCTGGCTGACCGAAGACCTGCCGGACGACACGCTGGTCGGTCTCGATCTCGCGCCCGGACTGCCGTTCGCCGATGCCGGCGGCTTCTTTCCGGGTTGGTCCGAGAGTCCGGCGGAGGCGCGGGACCTGTGGGCGCTGGTCGAACGGATAAGTGCCGACGATCCGCACCTCGCGGTTTCGACCTTTGTCGACCACCCCGAGGCCAGTCGCTATCTGCGCCGCCATGGCGGGCGCCGGGGAGACCGTTTCGGCGAACAGGGAGGGGGCCGGTTGCGCGAGGTCGAGTTTCGCCAGCGCGGTCATGGGCTGTCGCCCTACAGCTGCCTGAACCTCGTCGGCGCCGCCCAGGTCGGCAAGTCCAGCCTCACCGCGATGCGGCTCCTGCATCGCCTCGCCGGGCGGCTGCCGGTCTGGCCGTTCGACCCGGTGCCGGAGCACGGCTCGCTGATTGTGGAAATCTATACGAGCCTGGCCGCCCGCGCGGCGGGCATCGGCAAGGGGCGCAGCAAGATCAGGGATGGTGCGGCGCTGGACGCGGCGCTGGCGGCGCTGGCCTCGTCGCCGCATGCGCCGCTGACGCACTATTCCGACCATGCCACCGATGCGATCCTGACCACCGCCTGGCTCCGCGCCAACGCCTGCCGCCCGGAACTCTGGACGCCGGCCGGACTGGAGGCGGTCCGCCGCACCGAGGGCTGGACGTTCGGCGTCCTTTAGACCATTCGCGCTATGGAATGCCGATGCCGGTTTAGCTCAGCTGGTAGAGCAGCGGTTTTGTAAACCGAAGGTCGGGGGTTCGAGTCCCTCAACCGGCACCATCGCCCCACGCCGCTCGCATCGCCCGGTTTGAATCGCCCGCCGTTCCCGCTACACTTTGTGAGGCAGGGCGGTGATGTCGATGCGTAAACCCATAGATTCGCGCGGCATTGGGCGCTGCTGGGACGGGCGGCGATGAACGCGCCGACCGGCCCGTCGCTGCAGCCCGGCCAGCCCTTCCTCACCGTCAACCACCGTCGCGGCACGGTGGGCCAGCTCCTCGGCGCCGGCGGCCAGGGCGAGTGCTATCACGTCACCGTCGACGGCTTGCCGTTCGCGCTCAAATGGTATCACCGCAATTATGTCGAGATCGACACCGGCCTGCGCGGCCGGCTGGAGCGGGCGGTGCGGCGCGGCGCGCCGACGGGGAATTTCCTCTGGCCGTTCGATCTCGTCGAGATCGCCGGCAGCGGCAGCTTCGGCTATTTCATGCCGCTCAGGGGCCACGAGTATGTCTCGATCCGCGATCTCATCGCCGCGCCTCCCAAGAGGGTGGAGATCGACCTCGGCCGGCGGGCGAAGATCTGCGTCCAGCTCGCCGAGAGCTTCCTTGAGCTGCATGCCAGCGGCTTCTGCTACCAGGACATCAATTTCGGCAACATCTTCTTCGATCCGGCGACGGCGCGGATCCTGATCTGCGACAACGACAATGTGAACATCGACGGCGCGGATGCCAGCATCTACGGCACCCGCAAGTTCATGGCGCCGGAGGTCACACGGCGCGAAACGCTGCCCAACAGCCGCACCGACCTTTATTCGATGTCGGTCCTGTTCTTCTACACCTTGCTCGGCTGGCACCCGCTCGATGGCAGGCGCGAGCATGAGGTGACCCTGATGGACGCCAATGCCGAGCATCGGCTCTATGGCGGCGACCCGTTGTTCATCTTCGATCCGGCGAACGACGAGAACGGCCCGGTGCAGGGCTATCACGACGCCATCGTCGCCCGCTGGAACTCGCTGCCCTCGACCGTGCGCACCCTGTTCACCCGCGCTTTCACCAAGGGCCTCGTCGATCCCGGCGCGCGGGTGCTGGAGACGCAATGGCGCACCGCGCTCAACAAGGTGCCCGGCGCCGTCTTCCAGTGCGGATATTGCGGCTTCGAGCATGTCGCGGAGATCCGCGGCAAGAAGGCGACGGCGCGGCACGACTGCCTGGCCTGCCGGCAGCCCATGACGCCGCCTTTCTTCTTGCTGCGCGGCACGAAAAGCGAGCGGCTCGGCGTCGGTGACATGATCGGCGGCGGCAAGGGACGGGTCGAGGTCCATCCCACCCGCGCCGAGCTGGTCGGCCTGCGCAATCTCACCCAGGGCCCCTGGCAGGTTCAGGTGCCCGGCGCAGGCTCGACCCATGAAGTGCCGCCGGGCAAGACGGTGCGGCTGATGGACGGGGTTCGGATCGATTTCGGCGGCGACAGCGGCGTCGTCACGGTTGCGGAGAAGATGGCATGAGTTCCTGGCGGATCGGCGGCGGATCGGTGCGCGGGCCGTCGCACGAGCGGACCGGCAAGCCCAATCAGGACGCGATCCTGTGGCAGCCCAGCACCGGCGAGGGGAGCCGGATCGTCGGCGCCGTCGCGGATGGCCACGGCGCGGCGCCGCACTTTCGCTCCGATGTCGGATCGAAACTGGCGGTCGAGGCGGTGACGGAGCTGATCGCCTGGGAGCTCGACGACGGCGAGATCACCGATTTCGACCACAGCATCACCGCCGAGATCGTCCAGGCCTGGCGGATGCGCGTCGACGCCCATCTCGCCGCCGCGCCCTTCGATCCTCCAGCACCGGCGAGCTACACACCCTATGGCGCGACCCTGCTGGCGATTGGCGCGAACGAGACCCAGATGCTCGTGCTGCAGATCGGCGACGGCGATCTGCTGCTCGGCTATCCCGACGGCTCGCTGGCGCGGCCGCTCGACGCCGACGAAGGGTTGATCGGCGAGCAGACCTATTCGCTGTGCATGGCCGATGCCACGGAGCGCTTCCGGTTCGCCTGCTTCCGCAGCGGCGACGGCCGGCCCCTGCCGAGCTTCATCATGCTGTCGACCGACGGCGTCTCGAAGTCGTTCCGCGACGACGGCGCCTTCGAGGAGGCGATCGCCTCGCTCCGCGATCTCGCGACCGAGAATTGGGATCGCACCCTCGCCGCCTTGCCCGGCTGGCTGAGCGATGTGACCAGCCGCGGCAGCGGCGACGACGCGACTCTTTGTCTTGCGGTGCGGTCCGACACGGTTCAGACCTAGGCCCCGAGGGAGGAGACAGAAAAATGGCGGATCCCAACCGACCGTTCGTGCCCCCGGTCCCTCGGGATCATGACGACGCCACCTTTTCCGAGATGGTTCCGTTCCGGTCGAAGAAGATCAAGCTGTTCAAGAGCCCGCTCTTCCTGCTCGCGGTGCTGGCGGCGGTGCTCGCGCCCTTCATGTTCAGCCTGTTCAACGCGATGCTGACGGCGCGCTCGGCGCAGGACGCGCTCAACGCGATGATCACCTCGAACATCATCGCGGTGTTCTTCATCGTGCTGATGTTCCAGCTGATGTTCTACCTCTACGTCCGGCCGAGCCGGAGCATCTGGGTCTATCTGATTCCGTTCGTTGTCGTCGCTTTGATGGTCTATTTCCCATTCATCCTCGGCCTGTTCATCCTCGTCTTCCGCGAGATCCTCCCCGGCGACGTCTCTTCCATCCTCCAGGGCAATCAGCAGCCGAGTTTCGTGCCGCTCTTCATCGCCATGTTTTTCGGCGCCGGGCTGATGGAGGAGCTGTTGAAGGCGGTGCCGATCCTGTTCGGCGCCTGGCTGGCGGTCCGGGCGATCAAGGATCCGAGCAAGGCGCAGGGCGGCTTCTACAATTTGCTCCACGTTCGCGGGCCGCTCGACGGCGCGCTGATGGGGGTGTTCGCCGGCGGCGGCTTCATCCTCATCGAGACCGCCTTCCAATATGTCCCGAACATGGTCGCGACCATTTACCAGGCGAGCAACGATCTCGGCGCGGCGATGACCGGCGCGCTGCTGCTGCTGCTGCCGCGCGTATTCGGCGGCATCGTCGGCCACATGGCCTATTCGGGCATCTTCGGCTATTTCATCGGCCTCGCCGTGATCAGGCCGAAGCAGAGGTGGAGGCTGCTGCTGATCGGCTATCTCAGCGCCGCCCTGATCCACACCTTGTGGAACAGCGTCGGCACGATCTCCTTCGCGCTCCAATATGTGATCGCCGGCGTCGCCGCGGTCGGGCTGGTCGGCGCGGTCCTGAAGGCGCGCCAGCTGGAGGCGAGCCGGTCCGGCATGAGCGCCGAGACGATGGGCTCGATCGTCGTCGAGCGCCCCGGCGCGCCGCACGCCGCGCCGATGCCGATGGCCCCGGCGATGGCGCCGGCGCCGCAGCCTGTCGCCGCGCCAGCCCCGCCGGTGCAACCCACGGCGCCACCGCAGGCGACAACGCCTCCCGTGACAACGCCGCCGCCGCAAGCCGCGCCGGATGCCGCCGCGCCGGCGGAGGTGCTGATGCTCAATATCGACGGCATGATGCTGCCGCTGCGCGCCGGCGGACGGCTCGACCTTGCCGCCGAGCCGGCGCTCGGCGGGCGCGGTGCCGGCATCCTTGGTTCGATCATCCCCCATCCCACCCGCGCCAACGTGCTCGGCCTCAAGAACGAGGGCGCGACGGGCTGGAAGGCGAAATTGCGCGACGGCAGCATGCAGATGATCGAGCGCGAGCAGAGCATCCGTCTGGCCGCCGGGGTGGAGATCAGCTTCGTCGACGGCCTGCGCGGTGCGGTCGTGAAGCTGGGCTGAGCCGATGCCGGCCGGCGATCTCGCGCTCGACCCGACGGCCCTCGCAAGGCGGCAGCTTCAGGTGATGTTCGCGCTCGATTGCTCGGGCTCGATGCAGGGCGACCGCATCGCATCGTTGAACTATGCGATGCGCACGGCTCTGCCCGAGCTGGCCGAGGTGGCGGCGGAGAATCCGGAGATCGACGTCCGCGTGCGGGTGCTGCGCTTCGCCGACGCGGCGGAGTGGCAGGGCGACGCGGCGAGCGCCGGCGACTATGTCTGGCGCGATCTCGCGGCCGACGGCGAGACCAATATGGGCGCCGCACTGCATGTTCTCGCGCAGGCGCTGAGCCCGGAAGAGATGAAGGGGCGGCAATTGCCGCCGGTGATCGTGCTCGCCTCGGACGGCTTGCCGACCGACGAATATGACGAGGCGCTGGCCGAATTCTTCGCCGCTCCGTTCGCCGAATCGGCGGTGCGGGTGGCGATCGCGATCGGCACCGACGCCGATCTCGACCCGCTCGACCGCTTCATCCGCCACCCGACCGCGCGGCCGCTGCGCGCCAGCAACGCGACCGAGCTGGTCAACCGGATCAAATGGGCGACGACCGCCCCCGTCAAGGCCGTCTCGTCGCCGACAACGGGCCCGGACCCGCTGGCGACGATGGGCGGCGAAGCCTCCGGCCCGCAAACCGAAATCATCTGGTAGGGAGCCCCCATGTCCGTCGAAGCCCGACTCCAGGCCCTGGTCCAGAATTACCGCGCCCAGCATGGCGACGCCGGCCTTTATGCCTCGACCCAGCTGATCGCGCAGCTCAGCAGCCAGGCGCCGGATCTCTATGGCGAGATCAGGGCCCTGTCCGCGGCCATCACCGGCAATGCGGTGGCGCGGATCGCGGCCTCGCCGGACCAGGACGGCGAGGCGCAACGCGTCGCGACCGAGATCGCCGGCACCGAGAAATTGTCCATGGCCGTCGCGATCGCCGGCGTCGCGGTGGCGCGCGCGCTCGGTCCGGTCGGCGGACCCGCGGCGCCGGCCATGCCGCCCCCGCCGCCGGCCGCGGCGGGCGGCTGGGCCGGAGAAACGGTCGTGGCGGGCCCCGCACCTGCGCCCGGCTATCCGCCCGCCGCCGGCTATGTTCCGCCCGGCTCCGTCCCGCCGCCCGGCCAAAGCGCGGCGGTGCCGATCTACAAGAACAAGGTCGCGATCGGGGTTGCCGCGGCGGTCGTTCTCCTGCTGGGCTATGCCTATACGCAGCGGGCACCGTCGCGGCCGCAACCGGGACCTGTCACCAATGAGCAGGGCCCGCTGGCCGGCGGCCCGCAAGGCGGCGGTGCGCCGCAGGGCGGCCCCGGACCGCAAGGCGGCGGCGCGCCCGGCGGCGGGCAACAGGGAGCGAGCGGCCAATATCCGATGCTGAGCCGCAGTGGCACCCTGCCCGGCCTGCAGGTCAACCGGATGCAGAACGGTTATGCGATCCCGTTCCTGATCGAGACGCAGAGCGGGCCGGCCCCGGGCGGCGTGATCGTGCCGTTGAACGGCTGGGATCAGGGACCGACGACAATCGTCTTCGGCCAGCCCGGCGACACGACCGGCCAGGGCCAGATCGTCAACCAGGGCAGCGTCCAGATGCAGCGCGTCGAGGGGCCCAACGGACCGGCCCGCGCCGGCCAGGTGCAGTGGCAGCAGGACGCGCTCAACATGGGGCCGATCTGCGTCGCCTTTCAGGCCCCCGCCCAGACGCAGAGCGGCGATGTCGGCCTGTCCGGCACGACGATGTGCGTGATGGACGCCAATTGCCAGCAATCGGCGGGGTGCGGCCAGGTCCGATGACGAGCGGCGTCCAGGCCTTCGATCGCCTCGCCGAGGCCCTCGCCGAGATCCGGCCGCGCTTCGGCGCCGGCGCCTTCTCCGACCGGCGCCGGGTGATCGGCCTGCTCGCCGACAAGGCGCCCGATGCCAAGCGCGAGATCAGGGTTGTCGGCACCGCGATCGACGAAGGCATTCCGGCCGCGCTCGCGCGCACCGAGCGCCACCTCGTCGGGGTGGAGATGGATCGGCTGGCCAACGGGCTCGAAGCCTCGACGGGCCTGAGGCTGGACATCGCCCGCCAGGTCGTGCGCGCCTTCGCTTTCGCGATGGACCTCGGGCCGTTGCCGTCCATCTATGAAGCGGCGACGATGCCGGTCGCGCCTGTCGCGCCGCCGGCTGCTCCGGTCCCCGCCCCCACCGGCGGCTGGACCGGGATGACCGCGCCGGTCCACCCGGCCCCGCCGGCCAGCCCGATCTCGCAATATCCGCCTCACTCCCAGCCGACCCAGCCTTATCAGGCGGCGCCGGGCGCCGCCACACCGATGGCCTTCGCCAGCGTGCCGGCGCAGAAGCCTAACATGGCCGGCCGGATCGCGCTCGGCGTCGGCGGCGTCATCCTCCTGGCCTTCGGCGTATCGCAGATGATGGGCCCCGGCGGCTCCGGCGCGGGCAACAATGTCGTCGTCTCCGGCGAAACCGGATTTGCGGGCGAGCTCGTCGATCAGGGTATTGCCGCGCAAAGCGAGCTCAACGCCAATCTCGGCTCGCCGACGCCCCTGTCGATCGCGGTTGGTCAGCGCGTGACGACGGCCGAACTGCAGGGGATGATCCAGGAGGATCCGCAGGTCGTTCTCGTCGATGTCCTCGCGCAAGCCCACGACCAGACGATCCAGGGTTCCTACTGGCTGCCGTCCGGGGGCTCGGCCGGCTCTTTCCAGGACAGCTATCAGAGCGATTTCGCGGCCGGCCTCAACCAGGTGACGGGCGGGGTCTATTCGCGCCCCGTCGTGTTCTTCTGCGCCGGCGCCAATTGCTGGGAATCCTACAATGCAACGTTGCGGGCCAACGCCGCCGGCTACACGCGATTGTTCTGGTATCGCGGCGGCCTGGCCTCCTGGGCCGAGGCGCGGCTGCCGATGGCGCCGCTGCCCACCCAGGGCGCGGCGCAGGGCCAGGCCGACCCGCAACAACAGGATCAGCCGACGATCGATCCCCCGATCGAGCAGCCGACCGATCCCAACGGCGCGACGACGCCGACCGGCGACAAGATCCCGACCGAATGAGCGGCAGCGCTCAGAGCAGATAGGTCATACGGACGATCAGGGTCGTCCGTCCGTGGGCGATCGGAAAGCGCACGTCTTCGTAGCGCGGCGGGCCCATCCTGAGACGCGGGTTGCGCGAGAAGCCGAAACCCTCGCGCGGGATCGCCATGAACGTGTCGAGCCGGCCGTTATTGTTCTCGTCGTGGATCACGCCCAGCGCCCAGGTCCCCGCCGCCAGCCCGGTGAAGCGGATCGTCCCCGCCCCGCGCGCCGGCACCGTGCGGCTCACCGCCGCCGGATCGCGGTCGCAATTGGGGAAATGGGCCGGATTGCGGCTGAGGCAGAGGCGGACGACGCCGTTCGCATTCCTCAGATTCTGGATCTGGACCTCGACCTCACCAGGCCCCGCCTGCCCGCTCAGCGCCACGAACAGCGCCGCTGGCGCGATCAGGCGCGCGCCGCGTGAAATCGCCGAGCCCGCGGTCGGTGCCGCAGAGCCGGTCCCAGAAACGGAAATAGAGCCCATAATTGCATCCATATTGCTGGTGGTGCCGCTGATGGTGACTCGCGGTGATCAGCCAGTTCCCTGCCCTACCCGCCACAAGCGCGCGCGGGAACATCTCCCAGCCCATGTGATTGGTGACGCCCATCACGGTCATCACCGCGAGCACGAGCCCAAGCGCCGCGACATGGATCGGGATGGTGAGCACCAGCGCCGGGATCACCACCGCGCCGGTGATCGCCTCCCAGGGATGGAAGCTCATCGCGGCCCAGGCGGTCGGCGGCCGGCTGGCATGGTGCACCGCGTGGGCGATCCGGAACATGGCCGGCCGGTGCATCAGCCGGTGCGTCCAGTAGAACCAGCTGTCGTGGGCGAAGAGGTAGACGGGCACCGAGGCCGGCAGCCACCAGAGGGGGTAATCGCCGGCGTCCGTGTAGACTTGCGTCCAGCCATGCTCCTGCCAGCCCCAGGCGAGCAGGCCGGCCGGCGCGCCGTAGATGAAGGCGCTCGCCAGCGACCAGCCGATCTCGCGACGGATCTGGGGGTCAAGCCCCGCGTAAAGTCCACGATGCCGCAGCCGCGTGAGCCAGGCGAACGCCCCGCTCACCGCCAGATAACGGACGCCGACGATCAGCGTCATCACGACGATCGAAACCATTATGGCGACCCAGGCGTCCACGCGCGTGTCTTAGCGCAGGGCTTGGCGGCGCGCGACCGCCATGCGTAAGGGGGCATTGTGAACGTGCGGGGCAAGCCACTGACGATCGCCGGCGGCGGGCTGGCCGGCAGCCTCGTCGCGCTCGCGCTCGCGAAGCTGCGGCCCGAGGTGCCGTTCATGCTGATCGAGCAAAGCGAGACGTTCGGCGGCAACCATATCTGGTCCTTCTTCGACGCCGATATCGCCGCGGCCGACCGCTGGCTGGTCGAGCCCTTCATCGCCAGGAGCTGGGACGGCTATGACATCCGCTTCCCCGCCCGCGCCCGCACCCTGCCGACCCGCTACAACAGCACCCGATCGAAGCTGCTGGACCGACTGGTGCGCGAGCGGCTGCGGCCGGACCAGTACCGCCTTGGTATGATCGTCCCGGGGCACGAGATCGACATCGACGCGCGGGGGGCAGCCCATCTGGAGGCGCTCGATCTCGGCTGGCAGAAATTCGTCGGCCGTGAGGTCCGGCTCGCCGCGCCGCACGGCCTGGAACGCCCGATCGTCATGGACGCCTGCGTCGATCAGGTCGACGGCTATCGCTTCATCTATTGCCTCCCCTTCGCCGAGGATCGCCTGCTGATCGAGGACACCTATTACAGCGCCGATGCCGCGCTGGACCGGGACGCGCTTGGGCGGCGGATCGAGGCTTATGCCGAGAAGCAGGGCTGGCGCGTCGCGGCCGTCGAGCATGAGGAAACCGGCGTGCTTCCCGTCGCGATGGGTGGCGATTTCGACGCCTTCTGGCCGGAGAGCGACCGGGCCGCGCGGATCGGGCTGTGCGGCGGCTTCTTTCATCCCACGACCGGCTATTCGCTCCCCGATGCGGTACGGACCGCGATGCTGATCGCGCGGCAGGAGGATTTTTCCAACCTGCCCACGGTCCTGCGCGCGGCGTCGAAACGGCTGTGGAAGGCGCGCGGCTTCTATCGCCTGCTCGACCGGATGCTGTTCCGCGCCGCCGCGCCGGCCGAGCGCTATCGGGTGCTGGAGCATTTCTATCGGCTCGATCCGGCCTTGATCGAGCGTTTCTATGCCGGGCAATCGACCTTGGCGGACAAGGCGCGGATCCTGTCCGGCAAGCCGCCCGTGCCCCTCCGCCGCGCGTTGAAGGCTTTGGCCGCATGACGAAGACCGCCGCGATCATCGGCGCCGGTTTCGGTGGCCTTGCACTTGGCATCCGTCTGCAATCGGCGGGCATCGCAACGACGATCGTCGAGGCGCGCGACAAGCCCGGCGGCCGCGCCTATGTCTGGGAGCGGGACGGCCATGTGTTCGACGCCGGGCCGACGGTCATCACCGATCCGGACTGCCTGAAGAAATTATGGGCGCTCACCGGCGCGGACATCGCGCACGACGTCGATCTCGTGCCGGTGACGCCTTTCTACCGGCTCACCTGGCCGGACGGGACCGTTTTCGACTATTCCAATGACGACAAGGCGCTGGAGCGACAGATCGCGGCGCTGAATCCGGCCGATGTCGAGGGCTATCGCAAGTTCCTGGATTATTCGGCGGGCGTCCATCGCGAAGGCTATGAGAAGCTCGGCGCCGTCCCCTTCCTCGATTTCGCCTCGATGCTGCGCGCCGCGCCGGCGCTCGCCCGCTACCAGGCCTGGCGCTCGGTCCTGTCGATCGTTTCATCCTATGTGAAGAACGACAAGCTCAGGCAGGCGCTGTCCTTTCACACCTTGCTCGTCGGCGGCAATCCGATGACGACGAGCGCGATCTACGCGCTGATCCACAAGCTGGAGCGGGACGGCGGCGTCTGGTTCGCGAAAGGCGGGACGAACGCGCTGGTCCGGGGCATGGCCGCGCATTTCGAGCGGCTGGGCGGAACGATCCGGCTCGGCGACCCGGTCGACGAGATCATCACCGACGGCGCCCGCGCAACCGGCCTGCTGACGAAGAGCGGCTGGCACGCCCAGTTCGACGCGATCGCCAGCAACGGCGACGTGGTCCACAGCTACGGCCTGCTGCGCGGCCACAATCGCGGTGCGAAGATGGTCCGGAAGCTGAAGCGACGCCGCTTCTCGCCCTCGCTCTTCGTCGTCCATTTCGGCGTGCGGGGCGACTATCCCGACGTCCGCCACCACACGATCCTGTTCGGGCCGCGTTACGAAGGGCTGCTTGGCGACATCTACAAAAGGGGCAGGCTACCGGACGATCCGTCGCTCTATCTCCACCATCCCAGCATCACCGATCCGGCGATGGCGCCGGACGGTCATTCGACCTTCTACGCGCTCGCGCCGGTGCCGCATCTCGGCAAGCTGGATGTGGACTGGAGGGTGGAAGGTCCGCGCTACCGGAACCGGATCATCGATGTGCTGGAGCAGCGGCTGATGCCGGGCCTCCGCGAGCGGATCGCGACCTGCTTTCATTACGCGCCGAGCGATTTCGCCGCCGATCTGGGGGCGCATTTGGGCTCCGCCTTCAGCCTCGAGCCGCTGCTGACGCAGAGCGCATATTTCCGGGTGCACAATCGCGACGACGTGATCCCGAACCTCTATTTCGTCGGTGCGGGCACCCATCCCGGCGCCGGCATTCCGGGTGTGGTCGGCAGCGCAGAGGCGACCGCGGGACTGATGATCGATGACCTCAAGTCCTGAACGCCAGTCCCTCGTCGCGGAGGCGGAGCGGATCATCCGCGAGGGCTCCAAATCGTTCCGCTTCGCCAGCAACCTGTTCGATCAGGAGACGCGGGAGCGCGCCTGGCTGCTTTATTGCTGGTGCCGCGCCTGCGACGATCATGCCGACGGCCAGACGCTCGGCCACAACGCCGTCGCACCCGCCAACCCCGCCGAACGCATCGCCTTTTTGCGAGAGACGACCGATCGCGCGCTCGCCGGCGAGACGATCGGCATCGCACCGTTCGACGCGCTGCGCGTCGTCGCGGCCGAGTGCGGCGTCCCGCGCCGCTTCATCGACGATCACCTCGCCGGCTTCGCCCTCGACGCGGAAGGATGGCGGCCGGAGGGCGAGCAGGACATGCTCCGGTATTGTTATCATGTCGCCGGCGCGGTCGGCTGCATGATGGCGGTGATCATGGGCGTCGATCCGGCGGAGGACGACACGCTCGACCGCGCCGCCGATCTCGGCCTCGCCTTCCAGCTCTCCAACATCGCCCGCGACCTGGTCGAGGACGCCGGCGTCGGCCGGACCTACATTCCCACCGACTGGGGGCCGGCCGATCCTAACGACCGCGCGACCCTGGCGGACTATGCGGAGCGGCTGGCCGATCTCGTCAAGCGCTACGAGGCTTCGGCCCGGGTCGGCGCGGCGCGCCTTCCCTTCCGCGCCCGCTGGGCGGTGCTGTCTGCGGCGAACATCTATGGTGCGATCGCCCGCAAGGTCGTCGGGCGAGGCGAGGCCGCCTGGGACAGCCGCACCGTGATCCACAAGCCTGCCAAGCTCATCCACGTCGTCAACGCGCTTGTCGAATGCGGCGACAAGCCGGAGCCGATCGACCGCGCCGGCCTCTGGACCCGGCCGCGATGACGAGGCTGGCCGCCCGACAGGTCGACATCACCACCCTCGCCGTCGACGCGATCGTCAACGCGGCAAACTCCTCCTTACTTGGAGGCGGCGGCGTGGACGGTGCGATCCATCGCGCCGCAGGGCCGGAGCTGGTGCATGAGTGCCGACTGCTCGGCGGCTGCAAGACCGGCGATGCAAAGCTGACCAGGGGCTATCGTCTGCCGGCGCGCTTCGTCCTCCATACCGTCGGCCCCGTCTGGCGCGGTGGCGGCGAAGGCGAATCCGCACTGCTCGCGTCCTGTTATCGCCGCTGCCTCGAGATCGCGGCGGAAAAAGGCTTCCGCACTCTCGCCTTCCCGGCGATCAGCTGCGGCATCTACGGCTATCCGATCGAGCAGGCCACAGAGATCGCTGTGCGCGAAACGCGTGCCGCCGTCGCCGCAAATCCGGACTGGGATGAGGTGATCTTCGCCTGCTTCGGCGCCGAAGTGCTCGCCGCCTATCAGCGGCTGCTCGGCTGAGCCCCGGCGGCGGCGCGCACGCCGGCCCGCTCTCGCCGCACAAGCTCAGCCTTCAATTCCTCCGCCGGCGGCGCCCAGAGGAAGCCGAAGCTCACCGTGCCGTGCTTCGTCTCGACCGCATGGTGGAGCCGGTGCGCCTGCACGATCCGCTTCATATAGGCCGAGCGCGGCACATATCGGTGGTTCAACCGCTTGTGGACGATCACGTCGTGGAAACCGAAATAGATCGCGCCATAGGCCGCGATCCCCGCCCCGATCCAGGTCGCCCAGGCGCCCCAGCCGAGCTGAACGCCGCCGAGGATCAAAGTGATCGAGGGGAGCGCGAAGATCACCGCGTAGAGATCGTTATATTCCCAATTGCCCGCGCGCGGCCGGTGATGGCTGGCGTGGAGGAACCAGCCCGGCCCGTGCATCACCCAGCGATGCGCGACATAAGCGACGCCTTCCATTGCGAGCACGGTCGCGACGAAAAGCAGGAGGCCGAAAAACCAGGGCATGCGCGCCATATAGGCGCTCGCGACACGCCGCGCACCTGTTCTCCGGCGAAGGCCGGAGTCCAGCCGACAGGAAAGCCAGGGCCCCGGCCTACGCCGGAGAACAGTCCTATCAGAAACGCACCGTGAACGACGCGCTGAACGACTGGCCGAGGCGGTAGGAGTTGATGTCGATCCGATTGGCGCCGCTTTCCTGGAACTCTTCGTAATCCTGGCCGAAAATGTTGCGCGCCTCCAGCTTCAGCTCACCGCGCGTATTGCCGAAGAGCGGAACCTCCTGCCGCAATACGAAATCGACGCGGAGGCCGGGCCGCTCGATGATGTCGGGCTGGCGCAGCAGGCCCTGGATCGGGCCGCGGTTGGTGACCCGCTCGCTCGCATAGCTGAACAGGAACGTGGCCTGGCTGAGCCGGTCGGTATCCTCGATACCGATCTGCAGGTTGGCGAGATGGTCGGACTGGCCGGTCAGCCGCGCGCCGTCCTGGAACAGCAGGTTCGAGGCGACCGGCTGCAGGTCCGGGCCGATGATCGTGCGGTTGGTCGCCGAGATGCTCGACTGGGTATAGGTATAATTACCGATCAGCAGAAGGCGGCGGGTGTCGAAGAACGCCCCTCCCAGCCGGTCGAGCGGGACATAGACCTGCGCCTCGATCTCGGCGCCATAGAGTTCGGCCTCGGGTGCGTTGGCGAAGCCGACGCGCAGCTGGCCGCCGCCGGCGAAGAAAGCCGCCGCCTCGATCGGATTCTCGATCCTTTTGTAGAAGCCAGCCAGCGACAGGCGCTGGTCGCGGGCGAAATACCATTCGTAGCGGGTCTCGAAATTGAGCAGCTCGCTATCGACCAGGAAGGGGTTGCCGGTGAACTCGCGGTCCGATTCGAAGTCCTGGTAGATTTGCGGGGCCAGCTCGCGGAACTGCGGCCGGGCGATGGTTTGCGAGGTATGGAACCGGAGCTGCATGTCGCGAGCCAGGTCCCAGGTCACCGTCACCGCCGGCAGCCAGTAGCTGTTGTTGATGCTGGTCGGGGTCAGGACGGCGCCGATGCCGATCGGCTGCACGCTCTGATCACCATCCTCGTAGCGGATGCCGACGGTGGCGCGCAGGCCGTTCAGAATTTCGCCCTCCGCCTGGGCATAGGCGCCATGAACGGTAAGGTCGGCCTCGTAAGCCGCCGTGCCCTCCGCGCCCGAGACGTCGCGGAGCTGGATGTTGAAGGTCTGGATATTGAAGTCGGAGAGCAGGAAGTCCGGCCGCTCCTGGGAGACGCCGAGCGGCAGCGCGCCGTTCGGGCTGAAATACTGGAACTGGAAGCGCGACGAGGTGCGCTCCGTGCGGGTGTAGGCATAGCCGGCCGAAAGGACCAACCGGTTTTCGGTCGGGGCGCGCCAGGCGAGATCGAGGCCGCCCGAATAGACGTTTTCGTCGAGCGCGCTGAACGCGATGTTGGCGAACTGCCCGCCCTGGGCGAGATTGTTCACATAATCGTCGACGTCCGTGGTGCTGCGCGTCGCCGGATTGTTGTCGCCGAGATAGAAATAGCCGATGCTCCGTTCATAGGGCGACTCGCGCCGCGCATTGGCATATGCGGCGCGCAGATCGACACTGAGATCGCCGAACTCGAACTCCGCGACGAGTTGGCTGTTGAACAGCTGGCGCTCGAACCAATAGGTGTTCTGCTCGATCAGCGACGGCGGCAGGTTCGGATCCTGATCGGTAACGTTGCGGTTGAAGCCTGCGGCGAGCCGGCCCTGCTTCAGCGTGTCGCGGATGAACAGGTTGATCCAGCGGATCTGATGCTCGCCGAAACTCGCGCCGAGGCCGAGCAAGCCGTTAACAACGACCCGGTTGTCGGTTGTGACGGTGCGGAAGCTGGTCTGCGGCGTGCCGGCAATGCCCGGATCGTTGGACGTTTGCTGCAGCGCGTCGCGGGTCAGCCAGCTGTTGGAGAAGCCGGCCGCGGCAATGACGCCGATCCGGCCGCTGCCGACGTCGAACGCGGTGCCCGCGCTGAGCTCCGCCGAGAAGTTGGCCGGGATGTTGCGATTGGTCTGGAGCACCGTCGTCGCGGCGTTGGTCAGGCTCATCGCGAAATCGCGGCGCTGCGCGGCGGTCGTCTGGTTGAACGTCCCGCTCTCGACCGCCGCGCGCAAGGCAGGCGGGAATCGGCGGGCGCCGTCGTCGAAACCGAACATGTCGGTGTCGCTGCCGAAATAGGTGTAGCCGAGATTGAAGGTCGTCTCGACGTCGCCGCTGGTGCCTATGCCGACGTTGAGGAAGGAATCGCGCGGCACGGCGGGCGTGGTGAGGTTGATCACGCCGCCGCCGAACTCGCCCGGATAATTGACCGAATAGCTCTTCTGGACGAGCGACGAGGCGATGACGCTGGTCGGAAAGATGTCGAGCGGGACGACGCGGCGCAGCGGCTCGGGGCTCGGCAGCGGTGAGCCGTTGAGCAGGGCCAACGAGTAACGATCGCCCAGGCCGCGGACGAAGACGAAGCCGTTGCCGACCACGCTGAGGCCGGTCACGCGCTGCAGGGCGCCGGCGATGTCGCCCTCACCTGTGCGGGCGATGTCCGCCGCCGACAGCACCGATACCACTTGCGGCATGACACGCACGATGTTGGGCGTTCGCGTGCCAGTGACGACGACATCCGCGTCCGCTTGGACGGGGCTGGCGCCGGGGACCGAGACTTCGATCTCCTGCTCCGGCTCGGGCTCGGCTTGCTGGACCGGCGGCGCGGGCGGCGGCGGAGCCGGCGTTTGCGCGAGCGCCGCGGGCGCGACGAGGGCGGAGCTGAAGAGAAGGCCGCCAAGGAAGATCGTCTGTCGCATGGGTTCCCCCAAGATCATGCAATGCAAATGGGGGCGGCGACCCAAGCCGCCGCCCCGGTCGTGCGTGGCGGCGGCGCTCAACTCGTCGGGATCGCGGTGCAGGAGCCGCTGGTGCCGCCGAAGCTGGCGTAGCTGGAATTGCAGGTCCAGCCGGCGAACCAGGTGTCCGTCGCGTCGCGCACCGCGCCGATATAGGTGACCGCCGTCATCCGGTTGGGCGCCGCCGCATTGGGCTGGCCCGTGCCCGCGAACGTGTCGGCGTTGAAGGTGGTCGGATCGGTCGCCGCGACCGCCGCCTCGTTCGCGCCGTTGATGAACACACTGGTCAGTGTCGATACGTGCGCGTCGCTGTTGTTGTTCGTGCCCGTTCCGAAGATTGCGGCCACCGTCGCAGTGGTGACGTTGCCGTCGTTGCGATAGGCCGTCGGACAGGCGAGCCGCACCGAGCGGAAGACCGGCGGCCCCAGATCCTGGAGTGCCGCGTCCGCCGCGCGGGTCGTCGTCCCGCCGGTCTCGTCGATGTCGAGGCAGGCGGCCGCGCTGACCACCACGCTGTTGAGCAGCGCGTAATCGGTACCGCCCCGGAACAGCAGGGCGTTGCCGCCCGAGCCGACGCGATTGTAGACGAACGTCGCGTTCGACACTCGGGTATATTGCCGCGGCAACGCATCCTCGTTGCCGTTCGAATCGACCTCGAGCGCCGAGTCGCCGTCGCCGGTCGGCTTCTGCACCGCGATGACGAACTGGTGGGTGCCGCGCGCGCCGAGATCGGTGTCGAGCGCATCGTCGTCCGCGCCGGTGATGACGAGGAAGCGGGTGTTCACCCGGCCGCCGAAAATCTCGATCCCGTCGTCGGAGCTGTTGTGGACCTGGATGTTGTTGATGGTGGTGAGTTGGCCGACGCCACCCATCGTCAGGCCCTGCAGCTCGTTGCCCGGCGCGATCTGGAAGCCGGAATAGCGGATCTGGACGAATTGCAGCGTGCCCGAATTGTCGTTTGGCGAGGCGCCGCCGTAGAGCGAGCCGGTCGTGCCCTCGATCACCTGCTGGCAGCCGACCGAGCCGCCGGGAACCGCGGTGTTGCAGTCGCTGATCGGCGCCCGGCCGAGCAGGATGATGCCGCCCCACAGGCCCTGCGAGCTGTCGGTCACCGTGCCGGCGACATTGTCGCGGGCGGTGAAGATGATCGGGCTGGCCGTCGTGCCGACGGCTTGCAGGCGCGAGCCGCGATTGACGACCAGATAGTCGTTGCCCGATGAACCGAACACCACGGACCCCGCCTGGATGGTGAGGGTCACAGCCTGGCAGCCGGCCAACGGAGCCGCAGTGTCGCCGCCGCAATCGGTGCCGACGTTGACCGGGCCGACCAGCGAGTAAGCGACGCCCGGCACGTTCTGGATCGTCGTGTCCACCGTGAACCGGCTGGGCAGCTGGCAGGCGCGGCGCGAGCCGACGACGCCGCCATCGGTCGTGCCGGTCGGGCAGGACGCGGCCGGTGTGCCCGGCGTGGGCGTCGGAGTCGGAGTCGGCGTGGGGGTCGGCGTCGGCGTCGGCACGATGATGACGCCCTCGCCCGGCGAGGCGACGTCGTCGGCGCCGCATGCGGCCAGCGGAATCAGCGTCGTGACCAGGAACAACGCGCGAAGCTTGGACATGGAAACCCCCTTCGGTGATTGCCGGCGACTCGGCGGAACGGCCCTATCGCCTCGACAGGCCGACTAGAGGTCCAATGTGATGCTTCTATTACAATG